>CAMVIO010000325.1 GCA_947167555.1 uncultured Selenomonadales bacterium | reverse complement strand
TTGCCGTGTCGTACCTGCATATCATCCGGGTGGGAGGAACGTGTGATTACCGTATCATGGAACCCGGGGAGGGCTCTGTTACGGTTGCGCCCTGTGATCCGGAGGATGCCGAACATGTGGCGGTTCTTTCCGTGAAGCATGAAAAGAATTATGTGAAGATCCGCATGACGGCGCTTCGCCCCGGACGGGCTTATGTGAGCTATGATGTGGGAGGCGAACGGACAAATCTGATTCCCGTCTATATCCACAGAACCGGCGTTCTGACGGTGCAGGATTACTTCGGAGCCTGCGGCGGAATGCTTTTTGCGAAGATTCTGCTCTGCCTTTATCTGGCGCTCTGGATTGTGGTATTTGCCTGCAAGCTCCACGGCAGCATGAAGCGAAATCTGTATCAGTACAGAAACATTCTGTATTGCGGCATGATCATCTTCCTGGCGCTTCTGCTGTTCGAACAGGTTCGAAGAATCGGCAACCCTGACGGAGCGGTTGACATTCTGGATTCCGTGATCAATACATTAGGCACCGTCGCAATGCTGTCGTTCCCGATTCTGGTCATCCTGTCGATACTTGTCATGTGCTCCAACATAAAGCTGATCCGGAAGGAAGGCCGTACCTGGCGGAACATGCTGGCGTTCCTTCTCGGAGTCTTTTTGAGCCTTCTGGCCATCTTACCGGGTCTGATTTCCTCGTACCTTCAGTGGCACGCGAGCTGGATTGACGTGCACCACTACACGGGTGCCGGACGGTATGTCGGGATGTTCATTGAAAGCCTCGGCGGCATAGCTGCCGTCTATCTCGAGTGCATCCTGGCAGGGACTATCATCATGACCATCAAGGCGGCGCGGCGCATCCCGTCCTTTGACCGGGATTATATCATCATCCACGGCTCGCAGATCCGTAAGGACGGCACGCTGACCAGGCTTTTACAGGGCCGTGCCGACCGCGCGATCGAGTTCGCAAAGCTGCAAAAGGAAGCAACCGGAAAGGATATCATCTTCGTTCCCTCCGGTGGCAAAGGCTCCGACGAGGTTATCTCCGAGGCGGAGGCCATCCGTAATTATCTTTTGGCAAATGCCATCCCCGCAGGCCAAATTCTCACGGAAGATCAATCCGTAAGCACGGAGGAAAATTTGCGAAATTCCGCCGCGCTCATCCGTCAGAGGAGCGGAGAAGAGGCGAAGGTCGCATTTGCCACAACCAATTATCATGTGTTCCGGGCAGGGCTTCTCGGGACGGCGACGGGACTTGACCTGCAGGGAATCGGCAGCAAGACGAAGCGCTATTTCTGGGTGAATGCGTTCGTGCGCGAGTTCATCGCGACGATGTACGCCGAGCGCAAGCGGCACCTTTTGGTGTTCGCGACGGTTTCCCTCGCGTGCATCGTGATGATTGTGATGATGTATGTTTCAACTGCCGTGTTGTCGTTTTAGGCGCGTATAATAAGAGAATAACCGGAGGCGTCCGGCGCTTAATATGAGGAGGATTTATGGACAAGGAACAGATGAAACGGGAGATTGATGCCATTGTGGCAAAGGGACCCCGGCCCATTAAGCCGGAGTACCGCTACGACGCGTTCGCAAACGGGAAGCCGGTGTGCGGCAAGAAGAAGGGACACCTGCCGCCGATGGGCTGGAACAGCTGGAATGCTTTCGGAACCGGCAATACCGAGGCGCTGACGCGGGCAATGTGCGATGCTTTGGTGCGGCTCGGCCTTGATAAGCTCGGCTACCGCATCGTCGTTTTAGACGACGGCTGCTACCTGCCGGAGCGGGTGGACGGAAAGCTGACGTCCAATCCGGATACGTTCCCGTCGGGCTTCAACGCCATGTCGGATTACGTACATGAGCGCGGACTTCTGTTCGGCATGTACAACGACATCGGCTCGAATCTTTGCAGCGGCGCCTATGTCGGAACGTGCGGGCATGAGGCGACGGATGCGCAGTCCTACGCCGACTGGAAGATTGACTTCATCAAAGTGGATAATTGCTATTATTTGTGGGATAACGCCACATTTTCCGACGGCAGAAATGCGAAGTATGTCTATGCACCGAACATTAAGGGCGTCTGTGTGAAGGGTGACGGTTTTGAGAAGTGTTTTGCGGCTGTTGACGGAACGCTTACGGGGCTTCGCGCTTCGAAGCAGAACGGCTGCGTGACCGATCTCGGAACGTTTGACGGCACGGGACTCCCGAACCCGCACCGCAGTTTGTACAGCCCAACCAGCCCAACAACTGGCAGCCCGTCCAACAGAATTATCCGCCCTATTACTCAAGCCCGATGGGTGTTCCGCAAGGCGGCTATGTACCATACACGCCGCCCCGCAAAAGGCGCACATGGCTCTGGATTTTGGGTTGGCTTTTCATCTTCCCGCTGCCGCTGACCATACTTCTTCACCGCAGCAGAAAACTCCCCGCCGCAGTAAGGTATCTGCTTATCTTTATTGCATGGATAATATATTTTAATTTTAATATGATGAATATGTGATATATAATGAAAAAAGTTCCGCCATCATCGACGGAACTTATTTTTTTCATTTTTCAGTATTTCCAGACGTTCCAGAAGCCGTCCTTTATTTTTATCATCAAGTTCTTTGAAACCGTTGATCAGTTCAGTTTCATCAGGATCTAATCCGGATCTGGTAAGACCCATTTTATCATTTGAAAGCCCTGCAATATAATCCAGAGAAACGTTGTAAAATCTAGCAAGTTTGATGGCAATATCGAGAGGCACTTCACTGTCACCGCACTCGTAACGGCGATATTGAGTTGTGTGCATAAATAATACTTCTGCCAGCTGCTTTTGTGTTAAGTCTGCATCCTCCCTCAAATCTCGAATACGTTGGTAGATTTGCATAAAACGCCCCCCATAAATTCGTTATTAATATTTTCTCACAAAGCACAAAATTGTGTTGCATTTATGCAAAATATGTGTTATTATATTTATATGATAACACATATTTGTGCTACTATAACT
>CAMVIO010000324.1 GCA_947167555.1 uncultured Selenomonadales bacterium | reverse complement strand
TCCGGCAGCAGGGCTACGATGGTCTTGCCCCTGTTCTCGGGACGCGCGGCCAGCTTCGCGGCGGCGGCCAGTGCAGCGCCGGAGGAAATGCCGACGAGTACGCCTTCGGCGCGGGCGAATTCCCGTCCGAAAAGGAACGCTTCCTCGTTGGCGATGGGAATGATCTCATCGTAAATATTCGTGTTCAGCGTGTCCGGCACGAAGCCTGCGCCGATGCCCTGGATCTTGTGCGGGCCTGCCTGCCCTTTGCCGAGCACCTGCGAATCCTCCGGCTCGACCGCGACGATCTTGACAGAGGGCTTCTTCTCTTTCAGGAATTCGCCGACGCCGGTCAACGTGCCGCCGGTGCCGACGCCCGCGACGAAAATGTCCACCGCGCCGTCGGAGTCGTTCCAGATCTCCGGCCCGGTGGTCGCCCTGTGAGCCGCAGGATTCACGGGATTCGTGAACTGCGACGGGATGAACGCGCCCGGCGTCTCCTTCGCAAGGGATTCCGCTTTCTCGATGGCGCCTTTCATGCCTTTCGAGCCGTCGGTCAGCACGATTTCCGCGCCGTAGGCTTTGAGCAGGTTGCGGCGCTCGACGCTCATGGTCTCCGGCATGGTCAGGATGGCGCGATAGCCGCGCGCCGCCGCCACGCTGGCGAGGCCGATGCCCGTGTTGCCGCTGGTCGGCTCGATGATGACCGAACCTTTTTTCAAGACGCCGCGCTTCTCCGCGTCCTCGATCATCGCCTTCGCGATGCGGTCCTTGACGCTTCCCGCCGGATTGAAATATTCGAGCTTCACGAGCAGTGTCGCCTGGAAATCCTTTTCACGCATAAAATTATTCGCCTGGAGGAGCGGCGTGCTCCCAATCAATTCTGTCATGCCCTGATAAATTTTGCCCATGGAAAACGCCTCCCAATAAATATGTATATGCTCGAATTGTATCCAATATTTCATAGTTTGTCAATGGGGATTTTTGCGCGAAACCAGTCATTCTTGACAATTCCGGCGCTTTCTTTTATGATTTTCCTGTCATACAAGTACTGAGAAGGGAAGGACCGGAATGATGAAGCTTTGGAAAAAATCCGGGGCGGCGCTGGCGGCGGCCTTGCTGCTGATCGGGGCGCAGCCCGCTTTTGCGGCGCCAAGCCTGTCGGAGGACGAGATCTTGATGGCGAAAGCGGACGCCAACAAGCTCGTGCCGAAAAAACGCGTGGCGTTCGTGTTCCGTTCTCACGCGGACGCGGAATTATTCGGGCGCACGCCGGACGAGGACAAGGAGCAGGGCGTCGAGGCGGAGGCGTATCTTTTGACGCCGTACTGCCATGTGATGAGCCTTCAGATTGAGCAGGGACGTACCGGACATGTGGATTTTGCCGTTCTGGAGCATGCGGGGGGGACGTACCAGCTTCGCCTGCGTTTTTCCTGCCGTTCCCTGGATCGTGACGGACTCGCGAATGCCGCCATCAAGATCCGGCAGGGCCGCTTCCATGAGATCGAGCCGACGACACGCCGCTATACGCTGGTGCAGCGTGCGAAAGATTCAGATCTTGGCGGTTCGTCATGGGCCCGCATCGGTCTGGTGCTCGATATTCCTGCCGAGGCAATCGCGGAAGATATGCCTATTGAGGTCGAGGTCGTCTATCAAGACAGATATTTCCTGCGTTTCGGAGAGCTTCACGCGGACGGCGCGTTTGACCAATACGACACGAAAGCGCCGGTGTTTTCATGGTCTCCGCTCCATGACTCACTGTGATAAATTGTTTGAGAAAAACGTACAAATTGTTTCACGTGAAACAAACGAACATAACCTGAAAAAATAATGAAAAATCCGCACGAGTTTGTTTCGTGCGGATTTTTTAGCGCGTTATTTTAGTCTTCCAGCGTGAATTCCCCGCCGCCTTTCGGCAGGCTGTCGAGGGTCGGGTATTTTTTCACGAAGGCCACCGGGCGGCTCCAATCCACATAGACCTCCGTCTCCTCCCAGATGCGCGTCATAGCGATCTGGAAGCTGCGGACGTCGGCCATCGGATCGATGGTTTTCGTCTCGAAGTCGAGCAGCGTCATGTTGGGCACGGCAATCTCGTGTGTCGTGGCAAGATAAGCCTCGGCTTTTTTCTTTCCTTCCTCGTGGGGCAGGGTGACGACCGCTTTCTTGGCGTCGCCGTCGTATTCGATGTATCCGAGCGTGTCCTCGTAATGGATCGCTACGCTGAACTTGTTTTCCTGTTCCATGTTCGTCTCCTTTGTATATATCAATCTATATTATTATAACCGTTTCCGCGCGTTTTGTCTGCTTTTATTTTTGCCTTTCGGTATTTTATGAAATTTTTTTGAAAAAAACTTGTGAAAGCACTATTTTCGCGCTTGTCAAGTCTTGTATACAGCGTTCCTTTGTGATATGATGGGCTCATAAAGACGGAGCCGTCTGGGATGTGCGTAAGCAAATATAGGTGTCTAACCGACTTCTTCACAAACGGGAACCCGATTTGAGCTTGCGGCTGTTGGATCGCCTCGTAGCGAGGAACAAAAACAAGACTTAGGGCACCCACCTGCACATGCAGGTTTAGGCATATATTGTGTACGGCATTTTGGACTCCATCTTTGAATAGGGATTGCGATTACGCAATCCCTATTCTTTGTTGCGGCGATATTCCTACAGCACTCCCAGTTCCTTGAACAGCACGATCCAGCAGAAGATCGTGAAGCAGGACAGCGCCGAGGTGAACACGACGCAGTTCCCGGCCAGGTCGGCGTCGCTGTCCATCTGCTGCGCCATGACGAAGCCCGCCACGGCGCAGGGCGTCGCGAAAATGCTGATCAGCGTCGCGAACTCCATGCCGCGGAAGCCGAGCTGCATGGCCGCCGTCAGGACGATGCCGGGAATCAGCACGAGACGCGAGAACACACAGGCGGCAAGCTGCGCTTTGTGCTCCTTTGTCGAGCCGAGGCGGAACGATGCGCCGAGGATGATCAAGGCGATCGGCGTGGTCGCCGCCGTGAT
>CAMVIO010000323.1 GCA_947167555.1 uncultured Selenomonadales bacterium | reverse complement strand
CGGCGATCAGCTCGCAGTCCGCGTCGCTTTCCAGCGCCGCGCCGACGAGACCGGGAGTTCGATGGTGGAACGCGGGCATCCCGTTGAAGAGATGCGTCACATGACCGACGCCCTCTTCCGTGAAAAGGCGGAGCGCCGTATCGTAATCCGCCGCACTGTGACCGACGGAGACGACGATCCCTTTTTCCCTGCATGCGCGAATAAAAAAGCCGCTGTCCGGCGTCGCTTCCGGCGCAACGGTAATCAACCTCACCACGTCGAGGAACGGCTCAATCAGCGAAAGATTCGCGGGGAGGATATGCGCGGCGTCCTGTGCGCCGCAGGCCGACGGATTGATGAACGGGCCTTCCATGTGCGCGCCCAGCACGCGCGCGCCGACCGTATTTCCGTCCATCGCGTCGCGAATCCTCGAAAGCGCGCGATGGATCTTAGGCACGGGGCAGGTCATGGTCGTGGGAAGGAACGAAGTCACACCTGTGGACGCCTGGTGGCGTGCCATCGCGCGCACGGCGGCCCCGTCGTCGTCCATCGCGTCATGACCTGTCGCGCCGTGGATATGCACGTTGACAAAACCCGGCGCGACGTAATCGCCGTTCGCGTCGATGACCGTCTCAAAGCCCGCGCGCTCGTCTGCGGAAAGTTCTGCCGCCCGCGCAATCCGGACGATTTTTGTATCATAGATCAGCGCATGGTCCGAAATCTCGCGAAATTCTCCGTTCGCGTCGGGAACGATGAGCTTGCCGCCCAGAATCGCTTTCATCGGCGCCCTCTCAACTCCTTCGGCAACCGCCGCGCCGCCGTCTCATCGGCGATAACGACCGCGCCGCGATGAAGCTGGAGCACCGAGGCGGGCGCTTTCGGCGTGATATCGCCTCCCAGCGCGAGGACAAGGGCTTCTGTTTTGCCCGGGCCGCTGGCTAAAAGCAGTATATGGCGCGCGAACATGATGTCACGCATTCCCATGCTGACCGCCCAATAAGGAACATCTGCGGGATTGTCAAAGAATCGCGCGTTCGCCGCCCGCGTCGCTTCGGAAAGCTCGACGACATGGGTTTCCGGCACGAAAACGGGCCCAGGCTCGTTGAAGCCGATATGCGCGTTTGGCCCGATGCCGAGGATCATCATGTCGATGCCGCCCGCCGCCTCGATGGCTTTGCCATAGCGCGCGCATTCCTGCGCGATATCATCCGCCATGCCGTTCGGCATATAGATATTTTCCTCGGCGAGGTTCAGCCCTTCGCAAAAATGCTTCCGCGTGTAATAGGCAAAGCTCTGCTCGTCCGTCTCATCCAGACCGATATATTCGCTCAACGTGAAAATGCGGACGCGGGAGAAATCGACCGTTCCTTCCCTGTAGGCTGCCTGTAGCCGCTGGTACAGTCCCAACGGCGACGAGCCTGCGGTGAGCCCGAGCACACTGTCCGGCTTTTTACGTATCTGCTGCAGCGCCAGTTCCGCCGCCACATCACTCATTTCCTCGTAGTCTTCCGTCACCCTGACTTTCATGCCGTTTCCTCCTGCCGATATGTTTTGGAAATAAAAAACAGGAAAAAGCCTAACGGCGTTCCTTCCGTTAGGCACGGTAATCGTGCGATTTTTTCGCGGGCTGGTCGGGCAGGTCGCGTTTCCACGCTTCGCCGTCCTGCTTTTCCGCCTTAGCCGCCGCGGCTTTTTGTTCCTCAATCTTTTGCCCGTAGCGCCCCAGCAAATCGCCGATGGAATTCTGGAGTCCGTCGTTGTCCAGCCGCTTTGCCTTGTTCTTGATAACAGGCTCGCCCGGGAGCTTCATCTTGTTCAGTTCGCGGCGTTCGTTCGCTGCTTGAATCAGAATTTCCGCCTCGCGATTTGCATGGGCCTTTCGGTCAATCTTCACCGCATTTCACCCCATATCCGCTGATGAGCCGCCTTGCTCCACATTTCCGTTTCCTTTATTCCGCAATTTCTTCCTGAAACATTCTTCTCTGCAACTTATATTTCTACTATTCGCCATAAAAAACAAAATTCCTGCTTGCACTTCAGAAAGGGGTCGATTATGATATCTTAATATGGAAGAAAAATTATCAGGAATGAAGGAAACTGCGATATGAAAGCTTTGGAAATCCTTTCCCATGTCGATCATACCCTGCTCTCGCCGACGGCGACATGGAACGAAATGCGCCGCCTCGCTGAAGAATCGCTGCGCTACCATACCGCTTCGGTCTGCGTGCCTCCCGCTTATGTCGCGCGGCTGCGCAAGGAGTTCGGCAAAGAATTGACAATCTGCACCGTCATCGGCTTTCCCCTCGGCTATGACACGACGGCGGCGAAATGCGTCGCCGCCTGCGAAGCGGTCAAGGACGGAGCGGATGAATTGGACGCGGTGATGAACCGCGCCGATATGAAGAACGGCGACCTTGCGAAGATCACGGAGGAGATTTCCGCGCTGAAAAAGATTGCCGGGGATAGGATCCTGAAGATTATTATCGAAGCCTGCGATTTGACGACGGAGGAAAAGATCTTCGCCTGCCATTGCGTCACCAAAGGCGGCGCCGATTTCATCAAGACCTCGACGGGCTTCGGGAAATCCGGCGCGACGCACGAGGATATCGACCTCTTCCGCGCTTATATCGGCCCGAAGGTTCGCATCAAAGCGGCGGGCGGTATCCGCACGGTCGAGGATATGGAAGCATACCTCGCGCAGGGCTGCGACCGCATCGGCGCAAGCGCCGCCGTGCGATTGCTGGCGGAACAAGCCGACGCGGAACAAAACGAAAAATAAAAAACGCAAAAAACATTCAAATTGTTTCACGTGAAACAATAGAACATAACCTGAAAAATTTTGCACAATTTATTGAAACCGTGAAACCACAAGCATTTCGCGGTTTTTTGTTTGAAAAAATGCAGATAAAAATCATCGCAAACGAAAAAATATTTTCGAAAAAATGTTTCACGTGAAACAATGGAACATAACCTGAAAACAAAATGAAAAAGAAACGGCGCGGAAGTAAATTTT
>CAMVIO010000322.1 GCA_947167555.1 uncultured Selenomonadales bacterium | reverse complement strand
GCCGAAGACTTGATTTCGCAGAAAATGCGCAGGCGGTTTTCGCGATACGCCGCGCGTTTTGCCAGTTCGTCCGGCAGTTCCTTTTGGTGGGTGAGGCTGAGAACATTATCGGAGAAAATACATCTCGCGTTCGGGTACCGGGCGGCGAAATCAGCCAGCTCGTCCGCGAACCGCGCGACGCTCTTTTCGCGATAGACATGCGCCGTTGTGCCGTTCAGCCCGCAAAAACGGCAGGGCTTTCGCGCCGCCCACCAGCAGCCCCGGGAGCCCTCCACCGTCACGCCGTAAACGCCCGCGTTTTTCGGCAGCAGCGCGTCCCGCTCCCGGTAAAAATCGCTGTAATCCGGCAGGGGCAGCGCGTCCAGATCGGTCGTGATTTGCGCGGGCAGCGCTTCCGTTTTCGTGGGCGAAACGATGCCGGGCGGAAGCTCCTCGTCGGGCACCCGTCCGTCCCCCGGAGAAGCCTTCGGCAGAACGGCGCGAAAATCCCGTCCGCCTCCCCCGTGAACACATAATCGAACGCCCCGATATGCTCGATCAGCGCCGCGCCCGTGTCGTCCTCGCAGTTCGGGCCGCCCGCGAGAATCAGCGGCGCGTCTTTCTCCTTTTTGAGCCGCCGAGCCAGCGCGATCATCGCGTTTTGCTGCTGGTACATCGAGAGAAACGCGACAATCTTCGCGCCGCTGGCCATGACACGGGCGGCGGCCTCCTCCAGATAATCCCCCGCCATCTCGTGCGCCTTTCGGTAGAGCGCGAGAGCGTCCAGCGTATCCCGCTGCTGCTCTCCGGCGAAAGCCTTGTTCGGCAGGCGCGTCTCTGTCATCCAGCGGATAAATTCGCCGAAGGGGCGCAGGGTTTTCCCGTGGGCCGCCTCGCCGAAAATCGTCTCGCAGGCGCAGTAGTCATGCCCGTAGCCGATGGTGCAGACCTGCATGATTTTCCGGTAATCGGCGGCGCCGATCCGCTTCGCGAAATACAGGTATTCATGTTGCACACGGCTGGCGACGCCCGCCTCGCGGAGAGCGGCTTTGAACATGGCGAAGGTCAAGTCCGGCAGATATTCGTCGCAAAAAGGCGTGATGACAAGAAGCACGTCCACGGGCGAAAGGCCCGTTTTCGCGTCCGCCACGTTGATGCTTTCTATAACGTTCATATCGTTTTTCCTTTCGCCGCAATTCGGAAGTTCACAAGAAACCGGATTGTTTTCGCGCCCCTCGCCCGCTCCGCGATCGCCCCCGCATAGGGGCGCATGGCTTCCGCATAGGGCGCGCCCGCCATCAAATATTCGCAGTGTTCCGCATGATTTCTGCCCATGCCGCCCTCCAAAACTCACCGATCCGCCCGCTTCACGTTCTCGCCGTAAATCGTCTTGAAGTCGCCCTTCATGGAGATGGTGTTCCAGCCGCGCTCGTCGGCTGTTTTTTTCATGGCGTCGGCCTTCGCCGTATTCCCCAGCTCCCGCTCCAAATCGTCGCAGAGCACACAGAACGCGGCGCTGGGATACGGGTTGTCCTGGAGCGTGTACTCGAACATGCCGCTGTCGCCCATGGAATTTCCGAAAGCCAGCACCGGTTTTTTGCCGATCTGGTTCAGGATCGAGAAGATTTTTCTCGTTTTGGCGTTGTCAATGAGCGGCGCGCCGGAAATGACGATTTTCTCCTTGCGGCGGTCGTAAAAGTGATCGTTCGGCGCTTCCTTTCCCATGCCCGTGGAGGTATAGACAAAATCCGTGGCCAGGATGCGATCGAGAGGCACGGGAATCACGCCCCCGACCAGTTCCCGCGTGGTGGCCGCGCCGCAGGCGGAGTCGATATAGACGGCGAAGCCGTTGTTTGTGAGATAGGACATCACTTCCACCATCGGCAGGTAAAACGCCTCGCCGCGCCGCAGGTTCGTCAGGCCGGTTTCGCTGGTCTGCATGAAGTCACGCACATAGGCGCGGTACTCTTCCGGCGTCATGCCCGTATAAGCTTTTGTCAAGTAGGCGATCAGCGTTTTCGTCTCATCCGGGGACAGCCCCGTCTTGTTCATGATCTTTGGCCGGATTTTCTTCGCGAAATCCGCCATTTTCTTGTCCGGCTTATAGGAGGCATCGTCCAAGGCGCGGTGCAGGAACATCACTTCCTGGAAATAATAGGGCGCCGTCTCGCAGTAAAACGTGCCGTCCATGTCAAAGACGGCGACGCGGTCCGCCTCCGGGATGAACCTCGGATGGCCGGGGGTCGTCGCCTCCCGGACAAAACGCTTGAGTTTTCCCAGTGCGGGCGAGTCCTCGTTCCAATACCGAAAATCGGCGGCTGTTGCCACTTGAATGGCGGCGACTTCCTCCCGGGAGGCGGCTTGGCTGTCCCCGCCGAAGAGGAGCGAAGCCGCCGCCACCGCCGAAACGAGATAGGGCATGAGTTTTTTGCGCGCCGCGAAGCGCGAAATCATTTTGTTTTCCGTAATCAACATCTCCTTAATTACCTTCTTTTTCTTCTTCTTCCCCACCGGCAAACAGCCCAAGCTCCTTCGCGATCTCGAACATTTCCTTTTGGCTCTTCGTCGTCATGATGGTCTCCCGCTCCGCCGCCGTCAGGCGCGAGAGGGGTCCCGCCAGCGAAAGGGTCAGTTCCTCATTGTGGTTCTTCTCCCATTCCTTACCCGCCATGCGGGAAGCGACGAAAGCGACGATCTCCTTGATCTCGCCGCAGTACTCACGGAAAAAGCTGCCGTATTTGTAGTTCGCCCGCGACGCGCAGCCGCCCCGGCAGATGAAAGCGTAAGGACAGGCGCGGCAGGCCTCCATGCTGTCCGTGGTGCGGACGCGCCACTTCGCCTTGTTGAAGTTCCAGAGGAACCGCCCGAGGCTCGGCTCCACGTAGCCCACGCTGTTTTCTTCTTGCGCCACCACGTCCCAGCAGGTATAGACCACACCGAAGGGGTCCACCACCAACATCCCCCCCTCCGCGCCGCAATACGCCGGGGAGAACCGCGGAAAGCTCTTCTTCCCGAAAAG
>CAMVIO010000321.1 GCA_947167555.1 uncultured Selenomonadales bacterium | reverse complement strand
TCAACCATTCTCCTCTATATACTTTCTTGCGACCTCCACGGCCTTTGCCTCAATCTCGTCGAGGTTCCCGTTCTTGATCTGCGCGCCTGCCACGTTTTGATGGCCGCCGCCGCCGAATTCCTCCATGATGACCTGCACGTTCAGCTCGCCCACGGCTCTGGCGCTGATGCCTACAATGTCCGGAGTGAGCTGGAAGACGACGATGCTCATGCGGACTTTTTCAATGTAGAGCAGCGAGTCGGCAATCTGCGCGGCGACGGCTTGGATGTTCGGCTGCGTTTCCCGGCACGACGCGACAATCAGGCCGCCGTCGTACATGGTGGAGGCCGCCATTGCTTTCGCCATCGTCAGATTCGTCTCGTAGTCCTCGCGGAAAAGCTGGCGGACCATGACCGGATCGGCGCCCGCTTTTCGGAGATAGGCCGCCGCTTCCAATGTGCGGACGCCGGTCTGCACGCCGAAATGCTTGGTGTCGACGACGATGCCCGCATAGAGCGCGGTGGCGTCGAAACGCGTCAGCTTCAGATCGTCGGCGTAATAGATGGTCAGTTCCGAGACCATTTCGCTGGTGGAGGAGGACGACGGCTCAATATAGGAAAGCTGGGGCGTCTCGATCATGTCCTCGCTGCGCCGGTGGTGATCGATGATGATCTTGCGCGACACCGCCGCCAGGAGCCTCGACGAAGCGACCATTTTCGGGATATGGGTATCTACGATGATCAGCAGCGCTTTCGGCCCCGGCATCATGGTTTCCAACGCGTCCTCGTGGATGAAAAGAGACGTATATTCCGGCTTGTCCGCCATCCGCTCGGTAAATTTGTCGATGCCCTCGTTCAAATCGGAAAGCAGGATATGGACCGGCTTTTTCGAGAACCGCACCATCTGCGCCACGCCCATAGCGGCGCCCAAAGCGTCGAAGTCCTCATTCTTATGGCCCATGATGAAGACCTCGTCCGATCCTTCGATCTGCTCTCGCAGGGAATGGGCGACGACGCGGACCTTGACCCGCGTGTATTTCTCAACAGCCGGTGACTTGCCGCCGAAAAACTGGGTCTTGCCTTCGATGGAAACCGCGGCCTGGTCGCCGCCGCGCGCAAGCGCAAGCTCCAGCGTTTTCAGCGCTTGCCGCGCCGCGTCGTGGACCGTCTGCTGTTCCACCGCCACAACGCCGAAGGACAATGTGATCGGCAGCTTATTGGAACCCTGCAGGGAATGAACTCGGTCGAGAATGTCAAACTTGCTCTCAATGGCTTGGTCGAGAGCGCGCCGCTCCATGACCGCCACATATTTCTCCTCGTTGAGCCGCTGGATCAAAAAGCCAAGCTCTTTCGCCCAGGCGTCGAGCATATTCGTGATCGTCGAGGACAGCGTCGATCGCTCTGCTTCCACGAGGCTTTGGAGAGCCTCGTCGTAGTTGTCGATCTGGATATAGGCGAGAACCGTCTGGGCCGCCGCCAGCTCGGCGCGCATCTGCTCCAGCTCCGTGACGTCCGTTACGTAGAAAGCCATCAGCACTGAGCCGTCCTTGAGCGGGACGGGCCGATACTCGGCGCGATAGGAGATTTCCTTATCACGGAAAATGTACTCCCCTGTCATGCCCCAAATCGGCTTCAGGATCATTTCGGGCCAGAAATCCTTGACCGGCGTTCCAAATTCCGGATGGGGCGCAGGAGACAGCTTCGCCGAAAGCTCCGCGTTTGACCATAAGAGCCGACCTTCCTCGTTGACCATCAGGATTGCCACCGGCATACGGTCGACGGCATAATTCATGACCGGCTTGATATAGCTGACCACATCGCGGAAATACTCCTCAAGGTCGCGCTCGCGCTTTAATTGCCGTTCCCGAACTAAAAACGCAAGGCAAAGCACTAGGACCACCGCGCCGCCTCCGAAATACCGATCGAAGGAAAACAGCGCCGCGGCGAGAATCCCGCAGGCCGCGAGCATAATGCAAACATCGGGCCAGGCCGAAGTTTTTTTCAGCAAGACGAATCACCTCTTGACTGTAAAATGACGCATGATACTAATCATTTCCCGCTCCAGTAGCGTTTCCGGTAGTCGATCACCATATCGAACAGCCCGACCAGGCACAGGATACGGACCAGGAACGTGTTCAGCATGACGAACGTGATAATGAACATCGTGAGGAATTTCGACCAACGGAAATGTTTGGACGCGTAAAAATAAACGGAAATCCCCTCGATCATCCCCGCGAACGTCGCCAGCATCGAAAGATTCAGCGACGCCCGATAGAGCAAGTCGATATTCCTCGTCGTGCCCCAATAAGCGCCAATCAGGGAAAAGGCGAACACATAGACAAACACCGGCGGCAGGCGCCACTCCGTGAACGGCGGAAGCGTCTTGACATCGTGGCCGAGACGCCGAAGCACTTTGCCGCCGATCCAGTAATTGACCATCGTATCCATCAGGCCCATGAGCACCACCATCAGCGGGATCAAAAGCCTCATCAGCGAAAGATTGTCCGTCAGATTCGTCCTGACCTCGGACAATTGATCCTCGGACATGCCGACGCCCCTGTAAAACTCTATGGTCTGATCGAAGGACGCTTCCATCATATCAAACTGCATCGAAAACGGCTCGACGCCCGTGATCGCGAACAGCAGCGCCAAGGCCGCAAGCTTCGACGCCATCGAAGCCACGATGCCCGTCACCAGCGTACGCACCGGCGACCATTCATTCCGGAAGCCGAGTCCCAACGCGATGCCGCCCGGCGCAAACGCGAGGGCGAGCCGAAGGGAAACCACCGGTTCCACCAGCGCGGCCGTCAGCAAGCCCGAGACGACCACCGCCATCACGCCCCATCGCAGTCCATGCCGCACGATCAATATGAGAATCGGCAGCGGCCACATCAGGATTGCCACCGTGCCCAAGAGCGGCACATAAACGCCGATCAACGCCATGACGACGGTAATGGCGGCCAAAAGGCCGCTTTCCGTCATCGAGGTCACGCGAGTTGCCATACCGATATACAAACACCTTTCCGATTTCTAAATAAAAATGCTTTGC
>CAMVIO010000320.1 GCA_947167555.1 uncultured Selenomonadales bacterium | reverse complement strand
AGAGGAATCCTCAATCAACAGGTCCCTGGCTATTCACCGGGAGGCAGTAAAAATCAGGACAAGGAGCGATGTCCCTATTGGAATTATGCTGTCGGGGGGGCTGGACAGCTCGACACTTGTTGCCGATATTAGCGAGTATTTCAAAGAAACAGGACGATCTGCAAGTGAAATCCGCACATTTACATCCTGCTACAAGGATTTCCGGGAAGGAGATGAGAGTGGGTTTGCGCATGCAGTAAACGATTATTGCGGCACAACGGAGAATTTTATTTATCCCGACGAAGATGATACGCTTTCCGCATGGGAAAAGATGATCTGGCATATAGAAGGGGCAGCGGGGCTGGGGGCGTTGGGGGCGTTCCTTTTACTTCGCGAGATCGCAAAAACGGGCTTGAAGGTTCTGATCAACGGGCAAGGGTCTGATGAGACTATGTTTGGCTATGCTCGGTATTATGCTTGGTATTTGAAAGATGTTTGGAATAGTCGAGGCGGGGCGGCATTTCTCAGAGAGTGGAACCGTGCAGCGAATAACAGCCGTATGTCGCATGCGGGAATCTTGGCGTGCATGGTTTATTTTTTAAACTTTTCTATTCGAAAATATCATAATTATTTTCGAATGAAAAAATATGTGTCGCCTTATCTTTTAGAAATGTTTAGAGATAGTGAAAATCTTTATCGGTACATTTCCTTCGGAAATATGGAGAAATTGCAGTACAACGAGATTCGCGGGACACAACTTACGCATATTCTGCACGGCGATGACAGAGCATATATGGCGTTTTCCATAGAAAGCCGCGTTCCGTTCATTGATTACCGGTATATTGAGGAAGCTGTCAAGATTCCAGAGCATATGAAAATCATTGACGGTTATACGAAATATCCTCTTCGAAAGTATGTTGAGGGGCGGCTTCCGGATTCTGTGGTTTGGCGCAAAAATAAAATGGGGTGGCCATCACCAAGAAAACGATGGATTGATCGATTTGATTCAGCAAGAGTTATGGAGTATTTTGTTTCACCGAGGAGTGAACAATATTTCAATATTTCATCTATACGTAAATTGTGGAATTCCAATCCCTATCATTACGCGATAGAAAAGTTTTTGAATGTGGAAATCTTTATGCGCTTGTTGGATGTGGTGTAGTCAATCACATGTTTTACATGTGAAAATATTGAGGAGTTGATTCAACTATGCAGTTTCGGGATTTGAAAAAACAATATGACGTCCTGAAAGAGAGTATTGACCGTTCCATTTCGTCAGTGCTTTCCTCTGCGCATTTTATTTCCGGTGTACAAGTGGCGGAGCTGGAGGAAAAACTGGCGGAATATGTGGGCGTTCGTCATTGCATTACTTGCGCTAACGGGACAGATGCGTTGACAATTGCCTTGATGGTGTGGGGTGTCGGCGAAGGCGATGCGGTGTTTGTGCCAGACTTTACGTTCTTTTCATCGGGGGAGTGCCCAGCGGGAGTCGGTGCGACGCCGATTTTTGTGGATGTCGATGCGCGAACTTACAATATTGATCCAGTGAAACTTGAAGAAACAATTCTAAAAGTACAGAAAGAAAAAAAGTACCGTCCGAAGGCAGTGGTGACGGTGGATTTGTTCGGGCTACCTGCGGATTATGACGCAATTCGCCCTATTTGCGAGAAGTACGGGCTTTTGATTTTGGAGGATGGGGCACAGGGCTTCGGCGGCTCACTGCACGGAAAGCGGGCGTGCTCCTTCGGGAATATTTCCACGACATCGTTTTTCCCCGCGAAGCCGCTAGGCTGCTACGGCGACGGCGGCGCGATTTTTACAGATAACGACGAGTGGGCGACATTGATTCGCTCCATTTGTGTTCATGGAAAGAGCGGCAAGGACAAGTATGATAATATTCGACTTGGTGTGAACAGTCGTCTTGATACATTGCAGGCGGCAATTTTATTGCCGAAATTTGAGGCATTCAAAACGTATGAGCTGGATGAGGTGAATCAGGCGGCGGATTGGTATAATGAAAAAATGGCGGGAACGGGGCTGGTTTTGCCTGCGATTGCCGATGGTTTTGTGAGCAGTTGGGCACAATATACGGTGCAGTTGCCGGAGGATATTGATCGTACAAAACTGCAAGGCGAACTAAAAAAGGAAGACATTCCGACGATGATATATTATCGGAAGCCTATGCATTGTCAGGGAGCATTCGCAGGAACGGATAGTGCCAATGCGGACTGCCCCGTGACGGAGCGGCTTTGCAGAACAGTGCTGAGCCTCCCCATGCATCCGTATCTCATGGAAGATGTGGTGGGAGCGGTGATTAAAGCGATTCAGTGATTTTCATCTTTATATATAATTGGGGATTCAAGGAGATTAAGCGACAATGGGATTCACAACACAAATGTTTTTGTTCATTTTTTTTCCGCTTGGTATTGTTGCTTATTTTTTTTGTGTGTTTATGGAAGAGAAGGGGAGGAGTGGAAGCCTTTTCGCGCGTGTCCGCTTGAAGGATTTGGTGATTGTTGCAATCAGTTTCGCATTTTATGGATGGGCGCGTGTCTCCGGTGTCAAGGAACTGCTTCTATATATAGTGGTGGTCCATTGTTTTGCAAGACTGGTGGAATGGTGCAAAATGAAAAAATTGATTTTGCCAATATTCCAAGATGATGAAGATGAAGATGAAGATAAAGATAACTATCGTTGCTTATGGAAAATTTCTGTGAGGAAATTAGTGTTTGCTTTTTGTGTTCTATGCGTGCTTTTTGTGTTATTTCGGTGCAAATATTGGGATTTTGTTTTCGAGAAACCGCTCCATGCTGTATTGGGGATTTCATTTATTACATTTTCTGCACTTTCATATCTTATTGATGTTTGCAAGGGGACGATGAAAGCGGGAAGTTTTCTTGATTGTGCATTGTATCTGTCTTTTTTCCCGAAAGTTGTTTCCGGTCCCATTATTCTTTGGCGAGATTTTCAGCCGCAGATTAAGGAGAGGACAGTTTCTCTAGACGATGCAGTAAATGGCTTAAACCGCATCATGATTGGTTTCGCGAAAAAACTGATTCTTG
>CAMVIO010000319.1 GCA_947167555.1 uncultured Selenomonadales bacterium | reverse complement strand
CGGACGGCATGGAAAAACAGTTGACCAGCGTTGACCAGGCGAAACAGAACATCGACGCGGCGTTCATGGACATCAGCGCCATGACGCAGAAAGCGACGACCGTAACCGAGAACACAGAACAGATGGCGGACGTGGCCGACCACGGCGCACAGCTCATGGAAAACGCCATGGAAAAAATGAACGGCATCGAGCAGAGCGTGGCAAACTCGGCGCAGGTCGTCAAAAAGCTCGGTGAAAATTCAAAACAGATCGGGCAGATCGTCGAAAGCATTTCGGCCATCGCCGACCAGACGAACCTCCTCGCGCTGAACGCGGCTATTGAGGCAGCGCGCGCAGGAGAAGCTGGACGCGGCTTCTCCGTCGTCGCGGAAGAGGTCCGCAAGCTCGCCGAACAGTCGCAGCAATCGGCGGAGGAAATCAAGCAACGCATCGCCATTATCCAGGGCGACACGGACGAGGCCGTCATCGCGATGGAAGAGGGTACGAACGAAGTCGCTCTCGGAACGCAAGCCATCCGGGAAGTCGGCGAACAGTTCCAGGATATCACGTCGCGCGTCACTTCGATCAAATCCGAGATGGAGGAAATCAACGGCGCAGTGCAGACAGTTTCCAAAGGAATGCAGGGAATCGTCGGCGCCATGGATACCATCGACTCGGTGAGCCGCTCGACAAGCGAAGAAACGAAGACCATCTCGACGGCGGCCCAGAAACAATCGGCGTCGAACCAGGAAATCGCCTCGGCCTCGCACTCGTTGTCGGACCTCGCGGCGGAACTGCAATCGGCAACGGGACAATTCAAGATTTGAACCCTTTAAAACGTACAAAAAAAGCGGCGCTTTCATGCGTCGCTTTTTTACGTCCCGAAGTATCCCTGATTTCGTTCCGCGTCACAGACCGTCGGACGTCCAGTGCCCGCTGATGCCCTTGACGGCTTCCTTCGCAGTAATCCTTGCGTCGCCGTGGTCGAGGTCGATCAGATGATAGCGATCATTGCCCATGCCCATTTCCTTCATATAAGAAAGCTGGCGCAGGCCGTGACGGGACTCCATGCGCTCCACGAGATCGTGGCGGCTTTCCTCCGGCAGCGCGTACACGAGATCGACACAGGCCTGATCGACGGCCAGGATATCGAGCGACGCCAGGATGCCGACGTCCGGAGTCACCACCGGGGACGCGCTCGTCCCGGCGCAGTCGCAATCCACGCTCATGTTCCGCATCACATTGATATAGGCAATCTTTTTCGCGAAGCGGGTAATCGTCGCTTGGGTGGACTCGGTCATGCGTTCCATGAATTCTTCCTTGGCGATGCTCCATTGTCCCTGCCCCTCGGCGGTATGGATCCACTTCTTTCCGATCTGGCCGTCCGCGCAGCCGATGCCGATATTCTTGTCGGAGCCGCCGAAGCCGCCCATCGTGTGCCCCTTGAAATGGGTGAGCGCCAGGAAAGAATCGTAATCCAGCATTCCCTTCCCCACCGACATCTCCTTGAACCATTTGCCGCCCGTCACGGGAAGCAAGGCCGTCCCATGCTCATCCGTGATATCCACGGGCGCAAAATCCCAGCCGTTGACGGCAAGCGTTTCCCGATGGTCCTCCGTCGTATAGCGTCCGCCGCCATAATAAGTATTCGTCTCGATAATGGTAGCATCCGGCAGGCGCGAAGCCATCAGTTCCTTAACCCACGGTCTCGGAATGATATTCGGCCCGTGCGGCTCGCCCGTGTGCACCTTGATGGCGACCTTGCCGCCCAGCGCGTCCTTCACCCTGTCAAAGATACGCACCAGCCCCGCCGCCGACAAATCCCGCGTGAAATAAACAACCGACTCCGCCCCGGTCCGTTCCTCATAGGGCACATACTTGCTGCCGTCCGTGCCGTAGGAAGCCCCGGAATTTTCCGCCGCCTTTGCCTTCTCCGCCATCAAGGGGGTGTAACCCGAAAAAGCAGCCACCGCCAGCGAAGCCCCCGCAAATTTCAGGAACTTTCTCCGCGTCATCTTATGATTTTTCATGACCATTCCACCTCGCATTTCAAACTACACTACTCTATTACGCATTATAGAAGAAAAAAATGAGCATTACAAATACTTTGTGTCTATGATGGAATATACCTGTCAGGCATATCAAAACAATCCGCCCCCGCAGCGAGCCAACAAGCGCGTATGACAGGACGCATGGTTCTGTGGTAAAATAGCGGCAAAGTGTGTTCCATGGGAAAACCGCCGCGGAACGAATCCCATCCAACGAGGTGAATATCGAAATGATCATTGTAGCCGTCATTGAAGTCATCGTATCCCTTTTGATCATCCGATGGCTGATCGGGAAGAAAACCGGCGAACCTTTCTCCCGAAAGGCCATCCTCAAGATCCTGCTCTTCGGCGCCGCGACCGCATTCATTATCATGATCGCCAGCCTTTTCGCCCCGGACGCGTCCCCCTCCGCCATGTCCAACCCCATTCTTGTCGGATTCATAGACGCCCTGACTATGGCCGCCCTACTGGAAGAAGGCCTGAAATACGGCGCGTTTCGGCTGGCCATGCGGAACAACGCGGAAGCGCGCTGCCGTCTGGACGCCGTCCTCGTAGGCGCCCTGATCGCCATGGGCTTCGCTCTGATCGAAGACGTGGAGTATTCCATATTCGGCAATTTTTACACGCTGATCCGCGCCGTCCTCCCCCTGCACGCCTTCTTCGGCACGATCATGGGATATTATTACGGAAAAGCGAAAGCCACGGGCAGCATGAAATATCACATTCTTTCGCTGGCGGTCCCGCTGCTCGGCCATACGTTTTACGATATGTGGATCGTCGCGATAAAACACATCCTGGACGCAGCCGGCACCGCCGCCGACACCCTCACCGAGGAAGAGCTCCTGGCGCTGCCCTACGGGGAATATCTCGAACCGCTGGGATACGTGGCCGTCGCTACGATCGTGGTCTTCTTCATCCTGATCGTAACGGCCTTCCGAAAGATCAGCCAATGGAGCAGGAACAAAGAATTGCAGGAAAGCATCGTCGCGCAGTGACTGCGGCGGTATCAGTCCCC
>CAMVIO010000318.1 GCA_947167555.1 uncultured Selenomonadales bacterium | reverse complement strand
AAAGGCAATCCGCCGCGTGCAAATAATTCGTGATATGCACGGTTGTATCGCAAAGCCCTGCCAGCATCACGCTCCGATGAGAAACGGACTTGTCGCCGGGAATCTCGATCTCGCCCTGCAATCCGCCGACGACGCGGGAAATCTCTTTTTGATGTTCACTTTCCATAAAACTTCCTCTCCACACTTTACTCTTCACACTTTTTAGCGGCCCATGTTCCTGCTGCCGCGCCCATCGAAAACGCTGCCTGCAGGTTGTAGCCGCCCGTGAATCCGTCCACGTCGGCGACCTCGCCTACAAAATACAATCCCTTCACCAGCTTTGATTCCATCGTTTTCGGGTTCAGCTCCTTAACCGAAACGCCGCCCGCCGTCACGATTGCCTCATCTATCGGCCTCGTGCGCGTAATCGTCAGCGGCAGGTGCTTCAGCGTTTCCACGATGCGAAGCCGCTCCGCCCGCGTGATCTGGTGCACGGGCTTTTCCTCATCGATATAAGCAAGATCGAGCACCGGCTCGATCAGCCGCGCCGGCAAAAGGTCGACCATCGCATTTTTCACCTGTTTGTTCTTGTACTGCTCGAAATCGCGCTGTACTCGCTTCTCCAGCGTGTCCTCGTCCAACGCGGGCTTCAGGTCGATTTCCGCCGATAGAAAATCATGCGTCCGCAGATAAATCGCCGCCGCGCGGGAAAGCGTCAGGATAATCGGCCCGGTGACGCCGAAATGCGTAAACATCATTTCGCCGAAAGCCTCGCCGATCTTCTCCGGCGGCTCAACCTCCGAAAACAGACGGAAACGAACGTTTTTCAATGAAAGCCCTGTCAGTTCCCACGGCCATTCTTCTTCCGTTTCCAACGGGACGAGCGCAGGCGTCGGCGGCTCTATCGTATGCCCGACGGCCTCGGCCATGCGGAAACCGTCGCCTGTGGAGCCGGTTCTCGGATAAGACGCTCCGCCTGTCGCGACGATCACCGCGTCCGCGAAAATCTCCTCCCCCGACGAGAGACGTACGCCTCGCACGCATCCATCCCCCGTCAGCAGATCGCGTACCGTCGCGTGAAGCCTGACCGTGACGTCCAACTCATGGAGCCGATGCAGGAGTGCATCCACCGCGTCGGACGCTTTGGAACTGGCGGGGAATACACGCCCGCCGCGCTCCGTGACCGTCGGCACGCCCGCGTTTTCAAAAAAAGCGATAACGTCCTCGTTGTCGAAAAAACGGACCGCGCTGTTCAAGAACGCGCCGTTTCCGGGAATATTCTTTATGATCTCAGGCACGGGCGCCGCGTTTGTCATGTTGCAGCGTCCCTTGCCCGTGATTGCCATTTTCCTGCCGACGCGGTCCATCTTTTCGAGCAGCGTGACCGACGCGCCGTTTTCCGCCGCCTTGATCGCCGCCATCATACCCGCCGGCCCTGCGCCGACCACAAGTACCTTGCCCATATTCAGCCTTTCCGTTTTCCGCCGCGCACGGGCAAATTCGCGAGTTCGTACAGATACGCGACTTCGTCCGCCGACAGCGCGCGATGCTCGCCGCGCTTGACGCCGGAAAGGCTCAGTCCGGCAAATTCCGTTCGTTTCAGCGCCTGCACAGAATGGCCGACCGCCTCGCACATTCGCCGCACCTGACGGTTCTTCCCCTCGTGGATGGAAATCTCAAGCTTCGTGCGCCCGCTTTTCTGATCCCAATCGAGCACGCGCACCTTTGCCGGAGCCGTGACGCCGTCCTCCAACGCCACGCCGTTTTTCAGCGTCTGCAATTCCGGTTTCGTCAACTGTCCTTCGACTTGCGCGATATAGGTTTTCCAGACCTCCCTCGCCGGATGCAGCAGGCCGTTCATCAGCTCGCCGTCGTTCGTCAGCAGCAGCAGCCCTTCCGTACCGTTGTCCAGGCGCCCCACCGGATAAATACGTTCTCCGACCTCTGGCAGGAGGTCGAGCACCGTCTTCCGGCCTCGGTCGTCCTTCGCCGTCGAAATGTATCCTTTCGGCTTGTTCAGCAAAAAATAGACGTGGCCCTCCGCCTTTCGGATCGGCTCCCCGTCCACGCAGATCGTCTGCGAGTCGGCGTCCGCCTGTGCGCCAAGGGTTGCCACGACGCCGTCCACCGTCACGCGTCCTTCTTCGATCATCTTCTCCGCCGCGCGACGTGAGGCAATGCCCGCCTGGCTGATGATCTTCTGCAACCGTTCCATGAAAACCTCTTTTCAAATTCTATGCAAACAACGAAGTAATCTTATGCCAAAACCGTGCCAGACCTCCCAGGAAGGAGTTTTCCCTTCCCACGTGGCTTTCCGCCTTCAACGGGACGCTGGCGACCTTTTGGCCTTTATAATAATAAACCGCTTCGCCGACTTTTTCACCCCGTTGGACCGGCGCCTCGATCGAACGCGGCGCCTTGATTTCCCGCCGGTAGGCTGACGCGTCCCCGTTCGGGACGGAAAGGCGAAGTTCCTTTTCCGCCACCAGTGCGACTGTTTGCTCCTCGCCGCCCGCAACGGCTACGGTCGCCAGTTTTTCCCCTTTTTTCACAAACTCGCGGGATTCGATGTGACTGAAACCATAGTTCAGCATCGCGATGGAATCGTTCCACATATAGATGCCGTCGAGCACTACGGCGATGAGCTGCACACCGTTACGCTCCGCCGCCGTCACGACGCAGCGGCCCGCATCGTCCGTATAGCCCGTCTTGACGCCGTTCGCCCCCGGATAGATCCAGAGCAGCATATTCTCGTTTTCCAGATTCCGGGCAAAAGGCGGTTTCATGAGCGGCACTCGCCGTTCCTTCGTAGAGACGATCTTCCGGAACGTGCTGTTTTTATACCCGTAGGCCGTGATCAGCGCCAAGTCGTGCGCCGTCGTGTAATGGCCCGGATTGTGGAGTCCGCAGGAATTGGAAAAACGCGTATGGGTCGCGCCGATCTCATGAGCTTTTTCCGTCATGCGCCTGGCGAACGCCGACACGCTGCCTGCCACGTGCTCCGCGACGGCGGTGGCGGCGTCGTTGCCCGAAACAAGCATCATGCCGTAAAGGAGATCCTCCA
>CAMVIO010000317.1 GCA_947167555.1 uncultured Selenomonadales bacterium | reverse complement strand
TCTCAGCCGACCGATCTTTCCCAGTGTGTGCGGGATTGGGAGCGCCGACGTAAACGCTTGTGGTATTCGGGAATGTCCGGGTTCATTTTGGATGCGATTAATTTTTGAAAAAAACGCTGAAAAGAAGCGGATATTGTTTTTTCTTCGCGATGGCTATATAATCTCTCTCGGTGTTACGAAAATGACGAAGGGAGGGAAATAGGATGATTACATTGAAACACGCGACGAGCGGCATTTTGAAGGAATGCCCGACGGGCTTTTCGTTCACGACGTTCTTCTTCGGTTTCTTCGTCCCGCTGTTCCGCAAGGATCTCAAATGGGCGGCGATCATGCTTGTTTCGAGCATCGCTTACGGCGTACTGATGGAAGAGTTGAACATTACATATGCCTCGAGCATTGCGTTGCCTTTCTGTTTCGCTTTCTATTACAACGAACAATTCATCAAAGGCGCGCTGGAAAACGGCTTCATTCCTGCCGACGAAGCCAGCCGCGCATGGCTGGTGGAGAAGAAGATTCTCCCGCCCGAACCTCCTATGGGGGCGTAAAAAACGTCCGTAACTTGTCCGACGGCAGGTTACGGGCGTTTTTTGGTGCGGGAAAAAAGTTGTGTTATACTATAGAAAAGCGACAATATCATTCATGTATGGGGGGAATGGCTATGTACTTGGGAGAGAACATCAAAAAGCTGGGATTTGGGCTCATGCGGCTGCCGCAGAAGGACGGCGTCATCGACGTGGAGCAGGTGAAGGTCATGGTGGACAAATTCCTCGCGGCGGGATTCACGTATTTCGATACGGCGTGGGCGTACCCCGGCAGCGAGGACGCTATCCGTCAGGCGCTCGTCGAGCGGTATCCGCGCGAGAAATTCCAGCTCGCCACGAAAAACGCGGCTTGGATCAACTGCAAAACGCGGGCGGACGCGATCGCGCAGTTTGAGACGTCGCTGAAACAGACCGGCGCGGGCTATTTCGATTTTTACCTGCTGCACAATCTCGGCGAGAGCCGCACGAAATTCTTTGACGACTTCGATATGTGGTCCTTCGTGCAGGAAAAGAAGAAGGAAGGGAAAATCCGTCACGTCGGGTTTTCGTTCCACTCGACGCCGGAAGAATTGGAAGAAATCCTGAAGGCGCACCCGGAAATGGAGTTCGTGCAGCTCCAGATCAACTACGGCGACTGGGAGAATCCCGCCATCCAGTCCCGCGCCTGCTACGAGACGGCGCGCAAATACGACAAGCCCGTCGTCATCATGGAGCCGGTCAAGGGCGGAATGTTGGCGAATCCGCCGGAAAGCGTCAAAAAAATCCTCGCGGCGGCGGAGCCGGAAGCGTCCTGCGCGTCGTGGGCGGTGCGTTTCGCGGCGAATCTCGACGGGCTGGTCACGGTGCTTTCGGGTATGTCCAGCGTGGAGCAGATGGAGGACAATCTTTCTTATATGAAAGATTTCCAAAAGCTGACGCCGGAGCAGGAGAAAACCATCGAAAAGGCGCGGGAAGCCCTCGCGAAAATCCCCATCATCCCCTGCACGACCTGCAACTACTGCGCGAAGGTCTGCCCGCAGAACATCGGCATCTCCGGCTCCTTCACCGCGATGAATTATTTGACGCTTTACGGCGACAAAGCGGCGGCCCAGCATCAGGAAAACTGGCTCGTAAAGATGCACGGGAAAAAGCCCGCCGCCGAATGCGTAAAATGCGGCGCTTGCGAGAAAGCCTGCCCGCAGCATATCGCGATCCGCGCGGAGCTAGAAGCCGTCGCCAAGGCGCTGGCGTAAGAACGACAAAAACAGAACAGCAAAAAAGCTCACGTCTTGCCGAGGAGGCAAAACGTGAGCTTTTTTGTGCCATTATGCGATTCTTTTTCGTTCAATCGGAAATATCCACGTCCGGCGCGACGAGAACGGCATAACCGGGATAGGCGGCGCTGATTTCCTCGGTCAGTATGCGCACGCCCTCCTTTCGGTCAATATCGAAGCTCATCACGACGTCGCAGCGCAGGGCTTTTTTCTCCGGCTCCACGTAAAAGCCGTGGAACTGCAACGCCCAGTCGTGGGCCATGACGATTTCCCGCACCTTCTTTTGCATTTCCGCGGCCGCGCCGTCACCGGTGTTGTGGGAATAAACGCCGACGCCGACAAGGAACACGCCGGTGGCGTCCACGACCTTCCGCTCCAGTTTCCGCGTCAGGCGATCCACCTCCGCCACCGTCATAGTGTCCGGCAACTCGAGATGCACGGAGCCGAGGTTCGTGTCCGGCCCGTAGTTGTGCAGGACGAGATCGTATGCGCCGCGCACTTCCGGCTCCTCGTTCAAGAGGCTCTTGATTTGCCGCGACAGCTCTTTGTCCATGCGCACGCCGAGAATGTCGTCCAGCGTTTCCTTCATCATGTCGATGCCCGCTTTGATGATAAAGCAGGAAATGACGACGCCCACGTATGCCTCCAGCGAAATGCCCGTGAAGACAAAAATCAGCGCCGAGGCGAGAACGGACAGGGACAGCACCGCGTCGAAGGACGCGTCCGCGCCGGAGGCAATCAGCGCGCCGGAGTTCGCCTTTTCGCCCTGCGCCTTGACGTAGCGGCCGAGAACGACCTTCACGACCACGGCGAGGGCGATAATGACGAGAGCCGTGCTGCTGTAATCCGGCGTTTCCGGTTCGAGAATTTTCTTCACCGATTCCACGGCGGAGGTGATACCGGCGTACAGCACGAGGCCGGAGACGATCATCGCGCTCAGGTACTCCACGCGTCCGTAGCCATAAGGGTGCTCCTTGTCCGGCGCCTTTCCCGCCAGCTTCGCGCCTAAGATGGTAATCACCGACGACATGGCGTCGGAAAGATTGTTCACCGCGTCGAGAATCACGGCGATGGAATTCGCCGCGAAGCCGATGACGGCTTTTGCCGCCGCCAATAGCACATTGGCAAGGATGCCGATGACGCTGGTGCGGACGATGATCTTGTTCCGGCTGTCCGCCGAAAGATTTTGCGGTTCTTTTTCGTTATGGTTTTCCATGTCATACAACTCGCTGTTAGAAATTTTATTTCTTAC
>CAMVIO010000316.1 GCA_947167555.1 uncultured Selenomonadales bacterium | reverse complement strand
AAAAGCGGCGTCTGTATCAACGTTCCGCCCTGGATACTCTTCGCGTCGCCCATCGACGACACCGTCACATCAATGGTGTCTCCCTCACGCACGAAAGGAGGCAGCGTCGCGGTCACCGTCACCGCCGCCACATTCTTCGTTTTCAGCGAAGCCTGATCCACCGTCACGCCGAACCTTCGGAGCATATTCGCCACCGATTGCAGGACTTCCAGCGTCTTGTTCGAGTCGCCGGTGCCGTTGAGGCCCATGACGAGCCCGTAGCCGACGAGCTGGTTCGCCCGCACGCCCTGCACCTTCGCGACGTCCTTGATCCGAGTGACCGGAGCCTCCGCGAACGCAACGCACGAAAGGGACAGGCAGAAAAGCGCCGTGAAAAGCGCAACCCATTTTTTCATAAATCTATCACCCCGCCATCAGAACAGGATATTGAATATCTGCGTCAAGATGCCCTGCCGCTGCTTCGCGTTCAGGGGGCCTTTGCCGTCGAAACGGATCGTCGCGTCCGCCACCTGCGCGGACGATACGGTATTGGCGGCAGTGACGTCATCGCGGCGCACCACGCCCCGCAATGTAATCTTGTGCTCGTTCTTGTTCTGCCAAATAGACTGCGTGCCCTCGACAATCATATTGCCGTTGGGCTCCACATCCACCACCGTCACCGACACGCGGCCATTGGCGCGGTTCGTGCTGGACGCCGCTCCATCCGCTTTCCAGTTGTCCGAGCCGCTGATGGACGCAGGAAAGATGGAATTCAGGAAATCAAAAACGCCTATGCCCGCCTGCATATTCACGCTGCCTGATTTGGAATTGGATCCTGATCTCGTCGCGGACGTCGTCGCCGTCTCGCTGATGATGATGGTCAGGATATCGCCCACGTTCCGCGCCTTCGTGTCGGAAAAATAATCGACGCCATTATGTCCGTCGCCGTTTGCCCAAAGGGATTGCGCCGACGCGGGAAAAGCCGACGCCAGGAGCAGCGCCGAAAGCCCTGCCGCCATCAAATGCCGCCCGTGTATTTTCATATTTTCGCCCTTCCTTTCCTGTCACCGCTGCACGATTTCCACCGTGAATTCGTCCACGATCCGTCCGCGAATGATCTTCCGCGAAGAAGTATTCTTCACACGGATAATATCGCCCGCGTGCCCCGCTTCCAAAGCGAGGCCGTCCATCTTGACCTCAACGCCGTTCACGCGCGAAACGATGGTCACAGGCGCGCCCGCCTTCAATATATCCGGCGTCTTCAGCATCGTCCGCCAAATAGGCGCGCCGACGCTCACAGAGCGCGACAGCACCTTGCCGACAATCTCGTCCTGCTCGGTCAGGAAATTCTTGCCCCGCGAGCCAATCTCCTGCTCCTCGAAGCGGAAATCCGCCGACGTCAACGGCTGCCCGGCCATGATCGGACGCGCCGCTACAGCCACACGGTCGAAAAGATGCACCTTGAACTGGCACTTGACCGTCCGGAACGGCGTTCCGTCCACAAGCACTTCCATGTAGACCGCCGTATTGCCCCAAAAGCGCACCCCATAGGGAAGCGACGGCACGAAACTGACCGCGCCCTCCGGCGCGCGCAAGATGCGCGGCATCGACGCTTTCTCCACCGTGTAGCGGCGGGTGTCGCCGGACCTCCGGATGGCTTCATCAATAAAAGCGACCGCTTCCCGCTGCATGACCTCCAGATCGATTTCCTGCGGATAAAGATCCGCCGCCGTCTTGCCGTATGCGCCGGCGACGGCCTGAACCGCCCAGAAGCAAAACGCCGCGAGAAAAACGCAAAGGCGACGCATAATATTACCGCTTCAAACCGTTGGCGATCTCAAGCATCGAGTCCGAGGTCGTGATGGCTTTCGCGTTCGACTCGTAGGAACGCTGCGCCACAATCATATTGACCATTTCCTCGACGACCTGGATATTCGACATTTCAATGACAGACTGCACGAGCGTCCCGCGCCCTTCCTCGCCGGGATTGCCCTCGATCGGGCCGCCCGAGGCGTCGGACTCGAAATAGAGATTGTGTCCGCGGGAAATCAAGCCGGCGGGATTGACGAAACGCGTCAGCGTGATCTGCCCGACTTGTTCCTGCACGTTATTGATGATCTGCGAGACGCGACCGTCGCCCGAAATCGTAATGCCGTCGTTCGGCACGGCTTCGTCGAACGTGATATTGTCGGCCAGCGGATAGCCGTCGGTCGTCACCATGCGATTGTTCGAATCGCGCTTGAACGAGCCGTCGCGTGTATATCCGATGGTCCCGTCCGGCATCTCGATACGGAAAAAGCCGTCGCCCTCAATGGCCACATCCAACGGATGACCGGTGGACTGCAGATTGCCCTGCGTGAAAATGCGCTGGGTCGCCGCCAGCCGGTCGCCGAGACCGATCTGGAGGCCCGTCGGGTACTGCGAATCCGCGCCGCTCTCCGCGCCCGCCGGACGAAGCGTCTGGTACAGAAGATCGTGGAACTCCGCGCGCACTTTCTTCGCGCCATACGTATTGACATTCGACAGGTTGTGCGCCACAACATCCATATTGTCCTGCTGAGTCTTCATCCCTGATGCCGCCGACCACAAGGCTCGCATCATAAAGCATCCGCTCCAATCTTGTAAATGATAAAATGGGTAAACTTATCTCCGTCCTGTATATCGTAAAACCATCCGAAAAACTTAAGCCCTTAGAAAAAAATAGGGCAAAAATCCTTACAACCTTCCGACCTCATTCACCGCGTGGTCGAGCATCGTGTCCTGCGTCGTCACCGCCTTGGAATTCGCCTCATAAATGCGGTAGTTGTCGATCAAATCGACCATCTCGCTGACCACGTTGGCATTCGACCGCTCCAAGACGCCCTGCTCGATCGTGCCCGTCGCCGGCTGCGCCTCCGCGCCCTCCTGCGGATAGAAGAGGCTGTTCCCCTGCTTCAGCACCGCGCGCCTGTCCTCGGCTTCGCCGAACTCCACGAACCCCAGCGTAGCCACCTGCGCGCCGTCGGCGAAGATGTCCCCCTGCGCCGTCACAATAATCCTTTCCGCGTTCTCCGGGATATTGATGGGGCGTCCCTGGCGTGAAAGCACCGCCTGCCCGTCCGACGTCA
>CAMVIO010000315.1 GCA_947167555.1 uncultured Selenomonadales bacterium | reverse complement strand
CCGCTCTTTTCCACTTCGTCAAACACGGAGGTGATTTCCTCCGAGGGCGGGGCGTCCATCTTGCTTACGATGTAAATCGCGAGGGAGGAGAAGAGGAAGCCGGGGATGATCTCGTAAAGTCCGAACAGCGCGAGCTGTTTCCAGATCAGCACGGTCAGGCCGCCGACGACGATGCCGGCGAGGACGCCGTTCCTTGTGGCTCGGCGCCAGAACAGGGAGGCGAGAATCGCCGGGCCGAAGGCCGCGCCGAAGCCTGCCCATGCGTAAGCGACGATGTCGAGGATGAAGCTGTCGGGGTTCAGCGCCAGTACCATCGCGATAGCCGCGATCACGAAGGTCGAGATGCGGTTGACCCAGACCAGCTCGTTTTCGCTTGCGTCCTTCCGCAACAGGGTGTGGTAAAGGTCCTGCGCGAAGGCGGAGGAGGCGACGAGGAGCTGGGAAGATACGGTGCTCATGATGGCCGCCAGCACGGCGGAGAGGATGATGCCCGCGAAGAACGGGGAAAACAGCTCATGCGTCATGACCAGGAAAACTTTTTCGGCGCCTGCGCCCGTCAATTCGTTGGCGAGGAACGGGCGTCCGACCATGCCGACGAGCACGGCGGCGGTCAGGGAAACGACGACCCAAATCATGGCGATTCGCGTGGCGTGGCGCAGCGCGCCGGAGGAACGAATCGCCATGAAGCGGACGAGGATATGCGGCTGCCCGAAGTAGCCAAGTCCCCAGCCCATCAGGGAAAGAAGTTCCACGAGGGTCATGGAGGAGCCGTCGGGTTTCGTCATCGGTGAAAAAAAGTTCGGGTTGGCGGCGAGAATGGCGCATTCAGTGGCGGAGATCCCGCCGAGGGCATAGGCCGCCATGACGGGCACGAGGAAGATCGCGCAGAACATCATGATGCCCTGGATGAAGTCGGTCCAGACCACGGCGAGGAAACCGCCGACGCTGGTGTAGAAAATGACGACGGCGCCGCCGAGAATCAGCGCCCAGCCATAGGGAAGTCCGAAGACCGTCTCGAACAGCTTGCCGCTGGCGACGAAGCTGGACGAGGTATATATAATGAAGAAAATCAGGATGAAGACGGCGGGGACGATGCGCAAGAGATTGCTTTTGTCCCCGTAGCGGTTGAGCAGGAAGTCCGGCAGCGTTAGCGAGTTGTTCGCGAGCTCGGTGTATTTCCGGAGCCGCGCGGCGACGAGCTTCCAGTTTGCCCATGTGCCGAGCCCGAGACCGAGGGCGATCCAGCCCGCGTTCAGCCCCGCGATATACGCATATCCCGGCAGGCCCATCAGCATCCATCCGCTCATGTCGGACGCCTCCGCGCTCATCGAGATGACCCAGGCGCCGAGCTTGCGGCTGCCGAGGATGTAGTCGGACATATTCTGCGTCCGGCGATAAAAGTAAATGCCGATGAACATCATCACGGAAAGGTAGATGATGAACGCGGCAACGATGGAAATATTAAGCGACAAGGAAAACTCCCCCTAATTCATTGGTGCTTGCGTAATAAAATACATTATACAAGAAGGGGCGGGGGAAAGGCAATGGAAAGCGGACGAAAAATATGATATATTATAAGGAGCATAATAGGAAATTCAATAGGAGTGAAAGGCATGGGAGCGAAGCAATACGACGTGGCCATTGTCGGCGCGGGGCCTGCGGGCTCTTTCGCTGCTTATGAGCTTTTGGCAAAAAAACCGGGACTTAAGGTCATCGTTCTCGAAAGCGGCAAGGACATCGACCAGCGGAGCTGCCCGATCGCGCAAGGGAAGGTCAAGCGCTGCATCGGCTGCGTACCGTGCAGCATCATGCGCGGGTTTGGCGGCGCGGGCGCGTTTTCCGACGGCAAGTACAATTTCACGACGCAGTTCGGCGGCTGGCTCAACGAATACCTCGATGACGACGAGGTCATGAAGCTGATTTATTACGTCGATGAGATCAACCGGAAGAACGGCGCTCCCTCCGAGGTTTTCACGACGCAGGGCAGCGACCTCAAAAAACGCGCGCTGGAATTTGACCTGCATCTCCTCGACGCCAGCGTGCGCCATCTCGGCACGGAGAACAATTTGAAAATGCTTCGCAGGATGTACGACGGGTTGAAGGACAAGGCGGAGTTTCGTTTCCTTTCGCCGGTTTCCGGGATCGAGGCCGACGGTGCGGGCACGAACGCGTTGGTGTTGGAGAACGGCGAGCGCATCGAAGCGGAGTATCTGATTGTCGCGCCGGGACGCGCGGGGGCGGAATGGTTCAGCGACGAGTGCCGCCGTCTCGGCGTCGACCTCCTGAACAACCAGGTGGACGTCGGCGTGCGGGTCGAGGTGCCCGACGAGGTCTGGGATCATATCACCTCGAAGGTTTACGAGGCGAAGCTGGTCTACCGGACGAAGCGGTACGGCGACCTCGTGCGGACCTTCTGCATGAATCCCCACGGGCATGTGGTGATGGAAAATACCGACGGCGTCATGACGGTGAACGGTCATTCCTACAGCGACCCGAAGCTGCAAAGCCACAATACGAATTTCGCGCTGCTGGTGTCGAACCGCTTTACTGAGCCTTTCAAGGAACCGTACAAATACGGCAAGCGGATTGCTTCGTTCTCGAATATGCTGGCGGGCGGCGCGCTGCTCCAGCGGTACGGCGATCTATTCAAAGGGCGGCGCACCGATATGGACAGATTGTCCAAGAGCTTCACGAAGCCGACGCTCCAGGCGACGCCGGGAGACCTTTCGCTGGTGCTGCCGAAGCGGCATCTCGACAATATACTCGAAATGATCCAGGCGCTCAATAATATCGCGCCGGGCATGACGAACGACGACACGCTGCTTTACGGCGTCGAGGTCAAATTCTACAGTTCTCGCATCACGCTGACGAAGGAGCTGGAGATGCCGCTGAAAAATATTTTCGCGGCAGGCGACGGCGCGGGCGTAACCCGTGGCTTGTCTCAAGCGGGCGCCAGCGGCGTGTATGTTGCGCGGACGATTTTGTCTCGTATGGGGTGACGTTTTGATACTAGTCTCAGTTAGGATTTTCAAATCCTTACTGAGACTGCATGAGACGGCATTTGCGCCATGGGCGCAAATGTAGCCTGCATAGCAGG
>CAMVIO010000314.1 GCA_947167555.1 uncultured Selenomonadales bacterium | reverse complement strand
CTCCGTCGCGGCGTCGGGGGTGCCGGAAACTCCGGAGCTTAAAAATAATCCTTTGATATAGTTTCGGCGATAAAAAGCGAGGGTTAATTCCGCTAACTCGCGCGGGGCAAAGGAAGCGCGGCGCGTATCGTTGGAACGGCGGTTCACGCAATAGGCGCAGTCGTAAACGCAAGCATTCGTTTGCAAAACTTTCAAAAGTGAAATGCAGCGCCCGTCCCCGGCGAAGGAATGGCAAATGCCAACCGCCTCCGCGCTGCCGATGCCGCCGCGCCCTGCGGATTTTTGCGCGCCGCTGGACGTGCAGGCCGCGTCGTATTTCGCCGCGTCGCTCAAGATGCGAAGTTTTTCCATCGTGTCCATGTCATTTTATCCTCCGAAAAAATGTTCCCTTCCTATTATATAAAGAACGAGCGTTCTTGTAAAGGGTGCATTCGCGTCTTTCTTTTTTTCATGGGTATGATACAATAGCGTCGAATTGCAAATTTGCCGCTGTAACTTTATTACTTTGGCATTGGGAAGTGATACGATGGCGCAAGATTTCAATCTTCAACAATATCTGACGAAAGGCGTTGAGCGCGTGGTCGCAAACGCCGTCAAAGCGACTTTGAAAAATCCGAAGGAAAGCGCGTTCATGCTCCGGTTCGCCGCCGCCAGCCGCGCGGCGTCCAAGAAGCGGGCGGCTGCCGAGCGCCAAGGCAGGCACATTCCCGCGTTCTTGATCGCGAGCATTACGTCGAGCTGCAATCTGCATTGCGCGGGGTGCTTCGCGCGCAGCATCCAGTCCACCACGGACTGCGCGCCTGTGGATCAGTTGACGGCGGAGGAATGGTTTTCCGTTTTCGACGAGGCGGAGGAGATGGGGATCAGCTTTGTCCTTCTCATGGGCGGAGAGCCGTTGCTTCGCAGGGACGTAATCGAAGGCGCGGGGAAGAGGCCCCACATTCTTTTTCCCATTTTCACGAACGGGGCTTTCATGGACGAATCTTATTTCTCATTGTTCGATGAATGTAGGAATCTCCTGCCCGTGATGAGCATGGAGGGAGGGAAGAGCGTCACGGACGCGAGGCGCGGCGTTGGCGTTCATGAAAAATTGACGGCCAATATGGATGAATGCCGCCGACGCGGGCTGGTTTTTGGCGTGTCTGTCACGGTGACGAAAGCCAATATCGGCGAAGTTTCCTCAGGGCCGTTTGTCAAGGAATTGTCCGAAAGGGGCTGCAAAGCCGTCATTTATGTCGAGTATGTGCCGGTGACGGAAGACGGCAAGAATCTGGCGCCGGGAGACGAGGAGCGGGAGCTTCTGCGTTCGGCCATCAATTGCCTGCGTGCCGAATGCCCGGAAACGGTGTTCCTTTCCTTCCCCGGCGATGAAAAAAGCTCGGGTGGCTGCATCGCGGCGGGCCGGGGCTTTTTCCACATCAATTCCCACGGCGGCGCGGAACCCTGCCCGTTCTCCCCGTTCTCCGATACGAACGTGAGGGATTCGTCGCTGGGCGAAGCCTTGGACTCGCATTTGTTTCAATCCCTGCGCAATGGGGATTACTTGCTGGAAGACCACGCGGGCGGCTGTGTGCTGTACGAGAAAAGAAGTCAGGTGGAAGCGCTGCTGGCCCGGTGATGATGAAAGAGAAGCCCCAGCCATTGCGGATTTGAGGATTCGCGATGGCTGGGGCTTCTCTTTCATGGATAACGCTGATTGCCATTGCCATAAAGATTGTCATAAAAACGCCGATGAAATTGCAAGAAAGTGTGCTTTCGTGTATAATGAGCGGGAAAAGAAAGTGTGTTTTCGTATCAAAATAAGCATCAGCAATAACGCCAAAAAACATCACTACAATGCGAGGGATATGCAATGTCTAAAGGATATATTTATATTATGGTTAATCCGGCTTTGCAAAATATGGTCAAAATTGGATATGCCGCTGATGTGGAAGCACGCCGCAAGCAGTTGTCGACAACTGCTTTGCCATATGACTATGAGGTATATGCAACTTATGCAACATCGGGGCAGCTTGAAGATAAAAAATTGCATAAGATGATTGATCAATTAAACCCAGATTTAAGGGTGTCTAAAAATCGAGAATTTTTTGTGATGTCCGCAGATGAGGCGTATGAATTATTGGAGGCAATAGCAACTATCAGTGGAACGAAGGATAAGTTGCGAACTACAAAGAAAGAGATTCAAAAGCAGTCAGAACATATAAAGAGACCGCCTATCAATTTTACGAAATGTGGTATTCCAATTGGTGCTGAACTTGTTTTTACAGAAGATCCGGATATCAAAGTAACAGTTGTCGAGGAACGGAAGGTTCAATATAATGATGAAATTACATCTTTGTCTGCTGTAGCAGGATCGCTGAAAAATGTAAAATCGATTCAAGGTTCTTTGTATTTTACATATAAAGGAAAACTCATTACGGAAATTGCTGAAGCAACTCAATGGCGGCAGGTATAAAATGGCACAAAATGTTTATCCCAACTGACCTACTTTTTAAGTGATTATAGTCCTTTTAATCCCATAAATTTTCAAAATGCTTGGCAAAAAGATTGAGTCCGTTTTGGATTTGCTCTCGATAGGCGGTTTCCTTGTCCAATACATCCTGCGGCGTTTCAGGTATATTGCTTTTCACAAGAACACTTCCATCATCATTGGTTTTTATTTTCGTGAAGGCGGGAATCCCTTGTTCTTCCAGCTTTTGATACTCTATATGATGCCATTGGCTCCAAGGGCTTGACGGGTAATTTTTTGCGATTTCGTCAAATGACCACAGCATTTGTTTGAGTGTTGACTGCCATTCACGATCGGCGCGTTCGGCGTCTTCGTCTGTTGGGTGGTCAACGCGTTCGGGAGGAAGAAACGAAGCGGGATAACCATGCCGTTTCATTCGGGAAAACCGTCGCAATCCGGCGGCAATCGTTTTCGCCAGCACGGTGGAAAGATTCCAGCAATCACGTTCCGAGAAATATCGGTCATGGGTTATCTTGTGGAGTTGCCGATGTCGTTGATGCATTTTTTCCATCCTTTCTTGCTGTATATTGATGTTTTCTTTCATTGTATAGAATTTGCCAAAAAAATACAATATGATGCATGAAAAATGCCCTTCTGAAAACCTTTGCA
>CAMVIO010000313.1 GCA_947167555.1 uncultured Selenomonadales bacterium | reverse complement strand
GGTCGCGGACAAGGTGTCGGGCGTGTTTGTGCCGGTCGTGATCGGCATCGCGCTGGTAACGACGCTCGTCTGGCTGCTGCTCGGCAGAGAGCTCGGCTTTTCGCTCGCGCGCGGCATCTCCGTGCTGGTCATCAGCTGTCCATGCGCCCTCGGCCTCGCCACACCCGTGGCCATCATGGTCGGAAGCGGCGTCGGCGCCAGGCAGGGCGTGCTGTTCAAAACCGCCGCCTCACTCGAATCCGCCGGACGGATCGAGATCGTCGCGCTGGACAAGACCGGCACCGTCACCGCGGGCAAGCCGCGGGTCACCGATCTGCTGCCCGCCGGGGGCGAGAGCGAGGAGAGCTTCCTGCGCCTGGCCGCGGCCCTTGAGAGCCGAAGCGAGCATCCGCTGGCCCGCGCCGTGATGGATCTGGCGGCCGAACGCCGCATTGAGGCGCCGGAGGCCCAGGACTTCCGCGCGCTGCCCGGAAACGGGCTGAGCGCCGTGCTGGGCGGGCGGCAGCTGCTTGGCGGCAGCCTGCGTTATATCAGCGGTGTGACCGAGATCCCGCCGGAGGCGGTGAAAGCCGCCGAGGCGCTGGCCGCCGAGGGCAAAACGCCGCTCTGCTTTGCCGAGGACGGGATCTACCGCGGCTGCATCGCCGTGGCGGACACCATCAAGCCCGAGAGCCCCGAGGCGGTGCGGCAGCTGAAAGCCATGGGCATCCGCGTTGTTATGTTAACCGGCGATAACGAACGCACGGCGCGGGCCATCGGCGCACAGGCCGGCGTGGACGAGGTGATCGCAGGCGTCCTGCCCGACGGGAAGGAGAGCGTGATCCGCCGCCTCGCGGCCGAGGGTAAGGTCTGCATGGTGGGCGACGGCATCAACGACGCGCCGGCGCTGACGAGGGCCGACGTGGGCGTCGCCATCGGCGCGGGCGCGGATGTGGCAGTGGATGCGGCGGACGTGGTGCTGATGAAAAGCCGCTTGGCGGACGCCGTGGCGGCGGTTCGTTTGTCGCGGGCGACGCTGAAGAATATCAAGGAAAATCTTTTCTGGGCGTTTATTTACAATCTCGTCGGCATCCCGCTGGCGGCGGGCGTGTTCATTCCGCTCACGGGCTGGAAGCTGACGCCAATGTTCGGCGCGGCGGCTATGAGCCTGTCGAGCTTTTGCGTAGTCACGAACGCCTTACGGCTGAATTTTTTCAAGTTGTACGGCGAGAATGAAAACATTATAATGGAAGAAACAAAAAAGAAAGAGGTGCTGACAATGGAAAAGAAAATGAAAATCGAGGGCATGACGTGCGGGCATTGCGAAGCGCGGGTCAAAAAAGTGCTGGAAGCGCTGCCGGGAGTCGCGGAAGCGAAGGTAAGTCACGAGTCCGGTTCGGCAATCGTCACGCTGAACGGTGAAGTCGCTGACGACGCGTTGAAGAAAGCCGTCGAGGCAGAGGACTACAAGGTGCTTTCGGTAGGCTGAGTTTGACAATAGTTTCGTGAAAGGCGGGGGATTTTCTCCCGCTTTTTCTTTTTGTCGTATATTTCAACGATGGATAAAAAGTGCTATAATAAATGAGTATATTGAAGGAGGGGTTCTTATGGCGGAGCGATTTCATGAGCTGAAGATTGCGGGCTGCACGCGGCAGCTTCCAATCTTGAATCTTTCGGACACAGAGGCTATCGCGGCCTTTATCATGCTTGGCGACGTGGAGCTGGCGGAAAACTGCGCGAAGGAGCTTGCTGCCAAGGTGCCGTTGGAGACGGAGATTATCGTGACCGCCGAGACGAAAGGGATTCCTCTGGCGGAGGAGCTTTCGCGGCTGCTCGGGCTCAAACGGTATGTGACGGCCAGGAAGTCCGTGAAAGCGTATATGGAAGATCCTCTGTGCGTGGAGGATTTATCGATTACGACGAAAGGCAAACAGCGGCTTTATATCACACAGGAGGATGGGGAGCGGATCAAAGGGAAAAAAGTTCTTTTGCTGGATGATGTAATCAGCAAGGGCGGCTCCATGAAAGCGCTGCGGAATCTGACGGAGACGGCCGGCGGAATCGTCATCGGGCAGGCGGCCGCCGTGGCGGAGGGAGATGCTGCCGAGCGCAAAGATATTATCTTCCTGGCGTCGATTCCACTGTTTGAAGCGCAATAAACCCACGATTGTTTTTGGTGCGGATACTATTCGGGCTTGTAGCGTAAAAAACGCTTGCCAACGGGAGCGTTTTGTGATAATCTGATTCGCATATAAGATAATGCTTGGAAGAGGAGCAGTAGCGTTTGCAGAGCGTGCAGAGAGCCGCCGGAAGGTGCGAGGCGGTCGGGATGCGGATGTGAACTCGCCTCGGAGCAGCTTCGCCGAACTCGCGGAAAGCGTCGTAAGCGAAGACGGAAGCCGACCGTTAAGCAGGCTAACGAGTGCGCGCCAATGGCGCGAACGAGAGTGGTAACACGCAGGCAGTGCCTTCGTCTCTTGATGGGACGAAGGCTTTTTAATTACTTAAAATTTTGGCCTGAGATGAGTAGTAACTTCTTCAGGAGGGGATTTCAATGAAAAACTACACGAAGTACAGGAAAGGCTATTATCTTCCGCCGGTGCTCGACCTGAGCTGGGCGAAGAAAGAATATCCGGATCACGCGCCGGTTTGGTGCAGCGTCGACCTTCGCGACGGCAACCAGTCGCTGATTATCCCGATGAGCCTTGACGAGAAGATCGAGTTTTACAAGATGCTCGTCAAGATCGGCTTCAAGGAAATCGAGGTCGGCTTCCCTGCGGCTTCCGATACCGAGTACGAATTTTTGCGCCGCCTTGTGGACGACAATTTGATTCCCGACGACGTGACGGTGCAGGTATTGACGCAGGCGCGCCCGCATATCATCCGCAAGACCTTCGAGGCCCTTCGCGGCGTCAAGAACGCCATCGTCCATGTCTACAACTCCACCTCCGTCGCCCAGCGGGAGCAAGTTTTCCGCATGACGAAGGAAGAGATCAAGGAGATTGCCGTCGAGGGCGCAAAACTTTTGAAAGAGCTGACGGAAGAGGCGGGGGAGAACTACCGCTTCGAGTATTCGCCGGAAAGCTTCACGGGCACGGAGCCGGAGTACGCGCTGGAAGTCTGCAACGCCGTCCTCGACGTCTGGCAGCCGA
>CAMVIO010000312.1 GCA_947167555.1 uncultured Selenomonadales bacterium | reverse complement strand
GACTTTTGAGTTTTTTCACCTTTCATCGTCACGATGAATTTCGTTCCTTTTCCCAGCTCGCTTTCCACGTTGATCCTGCCATCGTGCAGGTTCACGATTTCCTGCGCGATGGCGAGGCCTAATCCGTTTCCACCCATTTCCCTGGAGCGAGCCTTGTCCACGCGGAAGAAGCGGTCGAAGATCTTTTCCTTGTCTTCCTTCGAAATGCCGATGCCGGTATCCTCCACCTCGAGACGGATTTTCCCCGCAGCGGGGGATTGGACGCGCACGGTGACTTTGCCGCCCTCCAGTGTGTACTTGACCGCGTTGTCCACGAGAATCAGCAGGAGCTGCTTCATCTTCTGCTCGTCCAACTTCGCCGTCAGCGACTCCTCGCCCTCCCGGATCAAAGAAATATTTTTCTTGTCCGCCAGCGGCTGCATGAGCCGGATGGTCTGATCGGCAAAAGCGGCAATGTCAACTTTCGAGCGTTTTACCTTCAGGGCCTGATTGTCGCTGCGCGCGACGAAAAGCAGGTCGCTGACGAGCTTCGTCATTTTCTTGACCTCGTCCCGCACATCGGCGATGACCTGCTTCAGGAACGGCGACGTAATCGACGGATCGTTTTCCAAGAGGTCCGCCGAAGCCATGACGACGGAAAGCGGCGTCCGCAGCTCATGGGACGCATCCGCGGCGAACTGCCGCTGTTTCTCGTAAGCCTCGATCAGCGGCACGATGGCCTTGCCCGCAAGGAAATGTCCTACGCCCGCCGCCACCGCCAGCGCCAGCACAGCCAGCGCCGCCAGCGAGTAAGTCGCCTTCTGAAGACCGTTATACATCGCGGTAACATCCTTGCCGACATAGACGACGGCAACCTGCTCGCCGTCCTCCATCATCGGCTGCGCGGTCATCATCACGCGCACATGCCGCCGCTTGCCCTGATCGGAAACGACGGCGACCTCTCCCGGCTCCTTGTCCCACGCGCTGATGATGTCCATCACGAACGGTTCAAGCTGTGTCGAAGCTCGGGAAAAATTGACCGGCTCGCCTTCGGTATCGAAGACATAGAAGAAGAGTCTGTCGCTCTCCCCCATCCGCCAGTCTTCCGCGTCCTCCAAGAGCTCCGGATGCTGCAGCAGGTACTCCTGTCCGCCCGCGATACGTCCCGCCGTCTCGACAAGCTCCCGCGCCTGCTCGGACTCCATCGACCACTCCATGCTCTGGTGCACGAAGAAAATCAGGACGACCAGGAACGCCGCCATGATCAGCGAATAATAGAGCGTAAGCTGACGACGGCTCTGCTGGAATACATTCATCGACACACGCTCACTCCGCTTCCAGCTTGTAGCCGACGCCTCGGATAGTCTGGATCATCGTCGAGCCGTCGCCAAGGTCGAGCTTCTTGCGAATCAGCTTCACATAGGAATCAATATTGTTCGAGCTGACCTCGGATTCCAGCCCCCAGATGCGGTCGAGGATAATCTCTCTCGGCACCACGATACCGAGATTCTGCGCCAACAAATCGAAGATCTGGAACTCGCGCGGCGAAAGCTGGATGACCTGATCCTTCTTTTTCAACACCTTTGCGGTACGATTCAGCGTGAAGTCGCCGACCTTCACCACATCCTGCTGGATTTTCTGGCTGCTGCGGCGGCCAAGCGCACGAAGCCGCGCGAGAAGCTCCGCGAACTCGAAGGGCTTCACGAGGTAATCGTCCGCTCCCGCGTCCAATCCCGTCACGCGGTCGGCCACGTCGTCCCGGGCGGTCAAAATCAAGATCGCCTTTTCATATCCGTTTTCCCGAAGGCGCTTGCAGGCGTCGACGCCGCTTTCCCCCGGCATCATCCAGTCCAGCACCAGCACGTCGTAGTCGTCATAATTCGCGTACTCGACAATCTCGTCGCCGCGCTTCACCCATTCCACCTGTATGCCGTTCTGCTCCATCATATATTTCGTAAGCTTCCCGAGCCGCGCGTCGTCCTCCGCCAAAAGTACCCGCATGAAAACTCCTCCTTCATATTGTTGCTGATTATATTATCCGTGACGTTTATGAAAAAAGGCAGGGCAACGACGCCCGCCTGTCACTATGCGGCTGACGCACCCTTTCCGCAAAGCGAGATCACCGCGTGCTCCAAAAGCTCCGGCCCCGCCTGACCCGTTTTCAAAAGATAATCGGCGTCGGCAAGTTCCAAATAAGCCGTGCGAAGCGTCGCTTCGTCAAAGCCCTGCGACGCCTGTCCCAGCTTTTCCGCGATGAAGGGATTCATCCCCAATGGCTGCCCCAACGCTTTGCCTCGAACGCCTTTCGCAATCAGGCGCTTAGCCTGCCAAAGCTGGCGTACATGACGCACCAGCCCCGCAAGGATCAACGGCAAATACGTCCCGTCCCGGATTTCCCGTTCCAAAACCGACAATGCTTTTGTTACGTCCCGTGCGCTGATAGCGTCGTAAAGCGCGAAACCCGACACCTCCGGCACCGACGAAAACGCAAGCTCCAGATCGGCGCGGGTAAAACGCGGAGCGTCGGTATAAAGCGTCAGCTTTTCCAGTTCCCTGTCGAGGAACGAGAGTGAGATTGTCTTCATGACCGAGACCACACTCATGAAATACGCCGTCGCCTCGCGATCAAAGGAACGCCCGAGCTCCGCAAGCCGCCCGCGCAGCCACGGTTCGATGGTCCACGGACGCTCCGGATCCGCGTCCAGAACCGCTCCGTCTTTTTCCACCGCTTTTGTGAGTTTTTTTCGCTTGTCCGCCTTCGCTCCGCTCTCGAAAATCACATAATTTGTCTCCGGCATATCAGCCAGCGCCGTCAGCAGGCGTTCCGTTTCCTTGTCCTTCGCTTTGCCCTTCGGCGCGTCCTCCGCCGCGCCTTTTTTTTCGCGGAAGAAATTCGTTCCGCGAAGCACCAGTACGCTCTTCTCCGATAAAAACGGTATCGTTTCCAACATCTCCGCGAGATCATAGGGCGACGGATCGCGCTCCAGGATCTGTACCGACGCCGCGCGCTCCTCGACGTCGGGAAGCAACGCGTTGAGGATAGCCGTCTCCGCCTTGCCTATATAATAAGGCTCTTCTCCCGCCAAAAGCGTCACATGAGGAACGCCCCCGCGAAGCTTCGCCATAAACTCCCCGTACTTCATCGCGCCAATCCTTTC
>CAMVIO010000311.1 GCA_947167555.1 uncultured Selenomonadales bacterium | reverse complement strand
AAGGAAACTCACAGCATGATTTGATAATTCGTATGATTTCCGTCGTGCGATTTGACAGAAACGGAACGGCAAGATATACTGTATACAGGAAATGTCTCTTCGGATTTTCCCGCGAAACAGGGAAACTGTCGGAACGGTATGCCCCATCCCGGAACAAGGAGGCCTTGCGCCATGAAACTCGCCGCTTTCACTTTCCCTTCATGTTGCGAGCTATGTCGGCAGCTGTTTTCCTGTACGCGAAGCCGTAATTCCATAAAAATAACCTTTTGCCACAAGTAATCGACATTGTGGCAAAAGGTTATTTTTATGTTCCGCCAAACGGAACGCCGGAGGTAGGCGCACATGACTATTTTTTCCTTGTTTACGCTCTTGGGCGGCTTGGCTTTTTTCCTCTACGGCATGAACCAAATGTCGTCGAGCCTCGAAAAAATCGCCGGGGAGCGCATTGAAGAGATCATCCACCGCATGACGAAAAACAAGCTGGCGGGGCTTCTGATGGGCTGCGTGATCACGATCGCGCTCCAAAGCTCGTCGGCGGTCACGGTGATGCTCGTCGGCCTTGTCAATTCGGGGCTGATGAATTTCGCCAACACCGTCAGCGTCATCATGGGGTCGAATATCGGCACCACCATCACGGCATGGATCATGAGCCTCATCGGGCTTTCCGGCGACAATCTTTTCCTGCGCATGATGAAGCCGGAATCTTTCTCGCCGCTCTTGGCTTTTATCGGCATCGGCCTGATGATGCTGTCCAGGACGCAGAAGAAGAAAGACGTCGGCAATACCTTCGTTGGCTTTGCCGTCCTGATGTACGGCATGATGCTGATGAGCGGCTCCGTGGCGCCGTTGGCGGACTCTCCTGATTTCGCGAGTCTCCTGACCGCGTTCAACAATCCGGCGCTGGGCATCTTGACGGGCTTCGTCGTCACCGCAGTGATCCAAAGTTCCGCCGCGTCCATGGGTATGCTTCAGGCGTTGTCCCTGACCAGCGGCATCACCTACGGAATGGCCATTCCTATCATCATGGGACAAAACATCGGCACTTGCGTTACGGCCGTGCTCTCCAGCATCGGCGTGGGAAGCAACGCAAAAAAAGTTTCCGTGATCCATCTGTCTTTCAATCTCATCGGCACGGCGGTCTTTACGCTCTTGTTCTACGCGCTGCACTTCGTTTTCGATTTCACCTTTGTGGCTTGGCGGATCGATCCCGCGGGCATCGCCCTCTGCCACAGCGTATTCAATATCGCCACCACCGTGATGCTCCTTCCTTGCGCGGGTAAATTGGTCGCCTTGGCCGAGGCCGTCGTCAAGAACGAGCCGGAGTCGAAGGCCGCCTTTTTGGACGAGCGCTTGTTTGAAACGCCGTCCCTCGTGGTGAACGAGTGCAACAACCTGTCGGTGGAAATGGCGGACATGGCGAGGACTTCGGTGGAACAAGCCATCGCGAACCTGCACGATTACTCCGAGGAAACCAGCAAGGCCATCGGGAAGCTGGAAAAGAAAGTCGATCAGTATGAGGACCGGCTCGGCTCTTATCTGGTGCGGCTTTCCCAGAGCGCCCTTTCCGTCAGCGACAACCGGAAAACCGCGAAAATCCTCCATTCCATCGGAAATTTCGAGCGCATCAGCGACCATGCGATCAATTTGGTATTCGCCGCCAAGGAAATCTCGGAGAAGAATGTCGAAATGTCGGACGCGGCCGCGCAGGAGCTTCATGTCTTGGAAAGCGCCGTTTCCGAGATTCTCCGGCTCACTACGGAAGCCTACGCGAAAACGGATATTGCTTTGGCGGAAAAAGTGGAGCCCTTGGAGCAAGTCATCGACCTTCTGACGGACAGAATCCGGCTCCGCCATATCGACCGTCTGCAAGCCGGCGCCTGCACCATCGAAAGGGGTTTCGTCTTCGCCGACATTTTGAGCAATTACGAACGCATTTCCGACCATTGCTCCAATATCGCCGTGGCCGTCCTCGAAGCGGACGCGGACGTCTTCGATCCCCACGAGTATCTGCGGCAAATCAAGACGATGGACAACCCGCGTTTCCGCGAGCTGTACACGGCGTACAAGGAACAATATCCGCTGGCGTAACGGGGGAGGAAATATAACAAGCGGCAACGCCTATGCGCGTCGCCGCTTTTTTGTCGAAACGTGCCGGATATGGTATAATGTGTCGCTTAGCGAGCGCGAAGCGCGAGGTTAGCGACACATATCCACTGTGTGGAATATATAAAGGAAAGGAATGGAGGAATCGCATGGGAAAATCGGCGGCGCTTTTCGCGGTGGCGGCAGCGGCGGTACTGTGGGCGGGCAGCGGCACGGCGGCGCAACATTTTTTCGCCCACTCGGATCGGAGCGCGTTGGAGCTTTCCAATATCCGCATGATTTTGGCGGGGCTTTTGCTGCTCCCCGTGGCGTGGGAGACCCACGGGATTTCGCGGGCCGCGAAAAAACTCCGGGCAAAGCCTCGGCTCGCTTGGGATATTTTTCTGTACGCGGCCGTCGGGATTTTTCTCGTGCAGTTCACCTATTTCCAGGGCATTTCCGCAGGGAACGCGGCGGCGACGACGGTGATCTGCTACACCTGCCCCGCGATGGTGGTCGCCTATGACGCGATGGCAGGACACCGCGCCCCAAAAATGAGCGAGATTCTAGTGATGGCAATGGCCATCGGCGGCATTGTGCTGCTCGTCACCGGCGGGGAGCCGGGGAATCTGTCGGTGCCGCTGGCGTGTCTTGCGTGGAGCCTCGTCTCCGCCGTCTGCTTCGCCTTCTCCGCCATTTACCCGCGCCATCTGCTCTTGGATTTCGACCCGTATTTTCTTTTGGCGGCGGGACTGCTCGTGGGCGGCGCCGGGTCTTTCCTTTTCGTCGGCGCGCCGGACTGGCGGCCTTTTTTCGCGTCGGAAGTCGTGATTGATCTTGTCTATATCGTCCTCTGCGGCACTGTGCTGGCGTTCCTGCTGTTCAACGCGGGGCTTTTGTACCTGTCGCCGGAGGAGGCGACGGTGACGGCGACGATTGAGCCGGCGGCCTCGGTGCTGTTGGCGGCGCTGATTTTCGGCACGCGCTTCGGCACGGCGGAGCTTTGCGGCATCGGGCTGGTGCTGGCGGCGATTTTGGTGCCGGTTTTTCCCTATCG
>CAMVIO010000310.1 GCA_947167555.1 uncultured Selenomonadales bacterium | reverse complement strand
GAGCGTTCGGTTCGCATCCGAGAGGTCGAGAGTTCAATCCTCTTCGTCTCCACCATTGACACACACAAATTCGTGCATTAGGTCCCATATTATGTGCGAATTTTTCAGAAGCAGTCAGTTGATAGCTGACTGCTTCTTTTTTTTCGGAAAAAGTATACCTGCAATCTGCAATCATAAAACGCCGAGGAGCAAAAACCGTCATGATAATAACATATCCGCAGCGGATAGTACAGAGGGCGGCCTTTGGAAGAAAAGATTTTTCCCATTATGCGCAGGAACAGAAAAATTCCAGGCAGGAAAAAATCGACTTATGGCGAAATATTCCTTTATAACAGTTTCGGGGATATGACGGCAAGATGGAGATTCCCATGGAAACGGTTCCTGCCGATATGGGAATAGGCGCAGGACAGGCTGGACGGGGTTGTTCAGCGGTCGGGTATATGGAAGGAAATGTGAAGGGAAGATAGTGTCATGGCTGTCGAAAAGAACGGGATTCTGCTGGAATCGGGAACAAATGAATTTGAGATCGTGGAGTTCATGGTAGGCGGGGTTCATTATGGGATCAACGTGGCAAAGGTGCGCGAGGTCATTCAAAGCGCATTGTTTCCGGTTACGGAAGTGCCGCAGGCGCATCCGTACCTGGACGGCGTGATTACGCTTCGGGGCAGCACCATTCCGCTGGTCAACCTGCCGCGGTGCATGGGACATGGTCAGGGCGAAAATTGCAAGAGTATCATCGTCACAGAGATCAACGCCTATTTTATCGGATTCCTTGTGGACGAGGTGTCGCGGATTCATCGGATATCGTGGAAAGATATGGAGTCGCCGCCGCAGGTCGGGGGCGGTTCTCGAGTGGTGGGGCTGGTGCGTTTCGGGGAGAGGATCGTGCAGCTCATGGACTTCGAGTCGATCATTGCGGAGGTGAACCCGCAGATCAACAAGAAGCTTACGGAGGTGGAAAGCCGGGACGACAATTTGCAGACCCTGCGCCAAAGCGCGCCTATCGTGGTGGCCGAGGATTCCATGATGCTCCGTGAGATGCTGGTGGGCACGCTCCATAACGCGGGCTACGAGAATGTCTCCGCCTTCGTCAACGGACTTGACGCGTGGAATTTCCTGCATCCGGAAGAAGGGCCTGCCCCTGACATGGGACACGGGGCTGTCATCTCCGATATCGAGATGCCAAAGATGGATGGGCACAGGCTGCTCAAGCTGATTCGCGACGACGAGAAACTGCGCGGGATTCCCGTCATCCTGTTCTCTTCCCTCATCAATGAAGAGATGCGCAGCAAGGGCGAGGCGCTTGGCGCGACGGGCCAGATTGCCAAGCCGGAAATGAATGAGCTCGTTGACTTCCTGGATTCGGTGTTGTTTTCCATTTGAATATGTTGAGTGAAATTGAAATCGCCGCCCCCGTTTTACGGGTGGCGGCGATTTCGTTTCCTTTTTTTGCGGTGTTCATCCGATGATGTCTTCTGCGGAAAACGCGCCGGGCAGAAGTTCCTCCAAAGTCATTTCCTTCACGTCGTCGGCAAGATTCGCCATCAGGATATGGGGAATGCGGAATTCCGCAATCACTTGGCGGCACGCGCCGCAGGGCGTCACAGGCGCCGCCCCTTCGGCCACGACGGCGATTGCCAAAATGTCCTCTTCTCCGGAGGAAATCGCCTTGAAGATCGCTGTGCGTTCGGCGCAGTTCGTCACCGAGAAGGACGCGTTCTCGATATTGCAGCCGCCGTAAATTTCTCCCGACGCGCCCAGCACCGCCGCGCCCACCGCGAACTTGGAATAGGGGCAATAGGCGAACTCGCGCACACGTTTCGCTTCGGCGATCAATTTCTTGTCTGTTTCTGTCATTTTCGTTTCCTCCCGCAGTTTTCTTCATTTATATTATTCATTAAAAACGCTCAATGCCGTCCTTGTCCACCCGCGCGTAGATCAGCGGGCGCGGCGCCGGAGGTTTATTCCCGATGGTCACGGCGGCGAGGAACCGCTTTTCCGCTTCGGCGACGGCATCCTCCTCTGAGGTCAGGAGCGTCGCGATTACTTCGCCCTGCGCCACCCTGTCGCCATACTTCTTTTTCAGCAAAATCCCCGCCAACGGGTCTACCGCGTCGCCCAAGTCATCGCGTCCCGCTCCGAGCATGACCGACACCCCGCCGATGTACTCCGCGGCCATGCCGACAATATAGCCTTCCCTTGGCGCAATCACTTCATGGACGACAGGCGCCCGCGCGAATTTTGACGGATCGCGGATCACGGAGTCGTCGCCGCCTTGCGTCCGAACCATCGCGCAGAATTTTTCCAACGCTTCTCCCGAACGCAACGCTTCTTCCGCCACGCGGCGGCACTCGTCCCGCGTGCCGCGTCCCGCGAGATACAAGAGCTCCGCCGAGAGCATGACGCTTTCCTCCCGCACGTCTTCGGGGCCGTTTCCATGAAGCACCTCAGCGGCCTCCGCCACCTCCACCGCGTTGCCGATGGCGAGACCCAGCGGCTGGTTCATGTCGGTGATCAGCGCTTCGGTTCGCTTGCCCGCCGCTTCGCCGATAGCGACCATGGTCTGCGCCAGCTTCTCCGCATCCTCCAGCGTCTTCATAAAAGCGCCGCTGCCCATTTTGACGTCCAAAAGGATTACGTCCGTCCCCGCAGCCAGTTTCTTGCTCATGATCGACGAAGCGATCAGCGGGATACTGTCCACCGCCGAGATAATGTCGCGCATCGCGTAAAGCTTCTTGTCGGCGGGAACCAGCTCTCCCGTCTGCCCCATCAGGGCGAGGCCGTTCTTGCGGACGCCGTCGAAAAACTCTTCCATCGTCAGCGACGTGCGAAAGCCGGGAATCGATTCCAGCTTGTCGATGGTGCCGCCCGTGTGCCCGAGACCGCGCCCGGACATTTTGGCCACGGTGAGCCCCGCCGCCGATGCCAGCGGGCCGACCACCAGCGTCGTCTTGTCGCCGACGCCGCCTGTCGAATGCTTGTCCACCTTGACGCCGGGCAATGACGAGAGATCCATCATATCGCCGGACTCCGCCATAGCAAGAGTCATTTCCGTCGTTTCCCTGTCCGTCATGCCTTGCGCCCAAATCGCCATCAACAGCGCGGCTTCCTGCTCTCTCGGAATCGTGTTCGCGACACAGCC
>CAMVIO010000309.1 GCA_947167555.1 uncultured Selenomonadales bacterium | reverse complement strand
AACGACGTCAAGTTTTTTTCCTAACGGTGCAAGCACTTTCAGCAAAGTATTTATCTGCGGCATGGATGCGCCCCGTTCCATTCTGGCGATAACGGGCTGTTTCACTCCGCTAAGTTCCTCCAGTTTCTTTTGGCTAATGCCCATTTCGTTTCGTGCCTTGATCAGCTCGCCGATAATCTCTACCCGCAAATCGCTGGCGGCGATTTCCTCCGGCGTGAACAGGTCTTTTCGCACGTCTTCCCAATCTGCACCAATTGCCGCGTCGCCACGTTCCTTTATGTCTTCCAACGCGGTGATAACTTCCTGTACGGCTTCAACGTAATTTTCTGCCATTGTTCTCGTTCCTTTCCCTAAAATCTTTCAAAAGCCTTTTTGCTTTTTCTATCTCGCGTGGCGGTGTCTTTTGTGTTTTCTTGACGAAATAATAACTTATTAGTACTTGCGAGTTAAGAACTTGTTCGAGAGGCAAAGACGAAAAAACGCCGTCCGATGAATAGACGGCGTGACAATAACACATATTAATCTGAGGTTTCTTCGCGGTATTCCAAAACAGCGGACACGGGACACTGCAAGATGAAGCATAACTCATCAAGCGTCTTTGTTGTGATGGGCTTTCCGCTTTTCATGCGGTGTATCGTGTTTGCCGACATCCCATGCCGATAGATGAGGTCATAGGTGGACATATCTTTTTCATTCAACGTGCGCCAAAGCGGCTCATAGGAAATCATAAAGCAAATCCTTCGGTTGTGAATTTGCTTTATCGTATCATGCTCAATTCGTTGACTATGCTTAAAATATTGACTATAATTGAATCATGTAGATTGTAGTTGCGTGGGAAAATTGGGAGGAATGAACCAATGTTGAAGAAAATGCTTGCAATCATACTGTGCGCGTTTTGTCTTGCCGGATGTGGAGGAGGAAGCGGCGGGGGAAACAGTAGCGTTGGTGGCGGAGATCCTAAAAAAGAAGTACAAGCACTGTGCGATCAGTATATAAAAGCCATTGAACAAACTACCCTTGAATTCTCGGACGAGCAACAAAAAGTAGAAGATTGGTCGCAGGAACTGCAACAACTCATCATAAAATATAAAGCAAAATATGAAACTATTACGGAAAACATAGAACAAGAAAAAGTGTCAAAAGGTGCAGAAGTATATAAATCTGCATTGAAAGCGTATAGCCTATATTGGGTAAATTTGTTTGACATATGTGAAAAACAAGTTGCTTATGAGTTGGAAAATAAATCTGAACAAGAAAAGAAAGATATTGCAGAAAAAGCAACGCAACTATTTAATAGGCAAAATCAATTGCTTTATGAAGTAGAAAATGAATATTCCAAAATTGTAAAAGGAAAACCAGCTCTTGTTATGGGGATTGAGGGGGTTAATTATCTTGCATTTTCATCTTCAAAAGTGGACATTGCGATAACAAAAGTACGAAAAGAAGAAGGGGCGATTGGTTCAAACCCGTTTCTTCAACAAGAACCAATGGGGAAGTTTGTCATAGTGGAAGTTTATATGAAAAATAATCAAAAGGATGCCATAACTGTCGATGCTAACAGCTTCAAACTCGTTGACAGTGAAGGTAGGGAGTATTCTTCCTCACCGGAGGGGCACATGGCTTTAGCAGTGGAACAAGATTCCAAAGCAAAAGGCATGTTGACACGATTGAATCCAAACATGGGAACTTCTTTTACTTTTGTATTTGATGTGCCTAAAGAGTTGCCAGGTTTGACTACGAAATTTGAAGCAAAAGGTGGTATGACGGGGAAGCCGACACTTATGCCGCTACGTCCAATCAAGATCGAAACGGTCAAGGACTAAATGTTTGATTAACATTACATAAGGGGGCGCTATCATGGATTTTATTGATGAGGTCAAGCAGTTTGCAGGTCGTATTGCCAAGATGAAGGACAGCATTCAAACCGAAGAGGCGACAAAAACGTCAATGATTATGCCGTTTTTCCGTTTGTTAGGCTATGACGTGTTCAATCCCCTTGAATTTGTACCGGAATATACTGCTGACGTAGGAATCAAAAAAGGCGAAAAGGTGGACTACGCCATTATGAACGAAGACGGCGAGCCGTTGATTCTGATTGAAGCAAAGTGGTGCGGAGAGAATTTAGATAAGCACGCCTCTCAGTTGTTCCGCTATTTTGCGACCACATCGGCGAAGTTTGGAATCTTGACAAACGGGCTGCTTTATCGCTTTTATACAGATTTAGAGCAAGAGAATAAAATGGACGAAAAACCGTTTTTGGAATTTAATCTGCTCGATATTAAAGATAGCATTATTCCAGAGATCAAGAAATTCCAAAAGGCGAGTTTCGATTTGAGCACGATTATGACGAGCGCTTCGGAACTAAAATATAACAGTCAGATTCGCCAACTGCTTGCGAAAATTTTGAATGAGCCGGATGATGAATTTGTCCGTTATTTTCTGTCGCAGATATATGACGGCGTAAAGACGCAGAAAGTCATTGATGAATTTCGCGGCATTGTGAAGCGTTCATTCATGCAGTTCCTTAATGAACGCATCAATGAACGCTTGAAGACGGCACTGGATACGGAGGAAGCTGTACAAGCGCAGGAAGCAAACTCAGAAACGCCGCAGGAGCAAGGCATACCTAATGAAGAACCGAAGATTGTTACGACGGAAGAAGAATTGGAAGGTTTTTATATTGTGAAAGCGTTGCTGTATGATTCTTTGGAAGGTCATACGGTATCGTACAAAGATACAGTGAATTATTTCGGGATTTTGCTTGATAATAATATTCGGAAGTGGATTTGCCGCTTGTATCTTGGCGACCGGAAGAAGGTGCTTCTGCTACCTGATGGAAAGAAGGGCGTCAAGATTACTCTCGATTCTGTCAATGATTTGCATAAGTACAAAGGGCAGTTATGCGAAATTGCCCAGAAATATATGCAGGGGAAACTTGTCGAAGATACGAAGGAACAGTCAGAGGAAGCTGCAAACTGAATTAAAGGAGCGTACGGCTTTTGCGGGCAGTGCGCTCTTTTTTGTTATGGTAGAAAATGTTGTTTTTCATCATGGAAAGTTCGTTCATTAGATTTTTATGGATTTTCCCCGCATATTTGCGATATAATAAAGAAATTAAAAATGAGGAATGAAGGCCTCTCGCTGTTAGGGAGGCT
>CAMVIO010000308.1 GCA_947167555.1 uncultured Selenomonadales bacterium | reverse complement strand
CATTACATTCGACTAGCTGCCAAAGAAAATCAAAACGCGTTTTGGCGTCTCCACCTTCGTCTCCGCCACCGCCTGAAAAAATGTCGTACCGGAAAGCGGCTCCACCCGTGAAAATTCCAGCCGCGCTCCGTTCTTGCCGAGAATCCCCGTCGCCAAGAGTTCGTCCCGCCAATCGGCCTGCTTCGCCGTCAAATCCATCGCGTCGGCGTCGAAAGCCGACTCGTCCAGCGGGCGCACCACGGGCGCAGGCAACGACTCCACCGTAAACGGCCCGGAAATCCGCACCTTCGTCTTGTCAATCTCCGGCTGGTCGTAAAGCGTTTCCGTCGCGGGCGGTTCGTCGTTGGCAATCGACTTCAGCGTGATATGCGGCACGGTCTTATAGACAAATCCGCTTCCAACACCTTGCTCCGGGTGAGCGAGACGGTAATAATCGAAGGTCGCCGTCATCAGCCGTTCCTTCGCCAGCTCGATGGCGACGCGGGACGTGTCGCAGGTAATCCACCGCCGCCCCCACTGCTCGGCGACAAACGCCGTCGTGCCGCTGCCGCAGGTAATGTCAAGGACGAGGTCGCCGGGGTCGGTGGTCATAAGGAGGCAGCGAGTAAGTGGCAATCGAGCCGTTTGCACGACATATATTTTGTCGGAGGGAGGTGCCGTATCTGTCCATAAATCCATAATAGGAGAAACATTATAATCGTCCAAATAAGTTACATATTGGAGCGTATCACCATCTTCATATTGCATTACTCGATTGTTTTCTACCAGCCGTTTCATTCCGTTTTCTGAAGTTTTCCAACTTTTGCCGGGAGGGGGGAATATCGTTTTTCCATTATATTTTATTCCAAACAAAGCACTTTCATTAAAACCGGCAGGATAAAGCGGTAACAATCTAAAAATCTTTCCCTTGTTTTTGATAAGAGCGTGATCTTCTATTTCGTCTTTGGATAATTTTTCGCGTTTTCCATTTGGATATTCAATCATATTCCAATGGTTATCACCTTGCACATCTTTTTCACGAAATAATTGATGATATTTCAAATTTGATTTATTTTTTGCATACCAGATGATAAAATCACAAGTATTTTCTAAGTAAGCTGCACCTAATGGCATTTGTTTTTTGCGAAAGATAATCTGACTTACAAAATTTTCCGCGCCAAACACTTCATCACAGATGCACCGCACCCGATGCACATTTTCATCGCTAATCTGCACAAAAACGCTGCCCGTGTCCGCCAAAAGCTCGCGGGCCAGCAGCAGCCGATTCCGAAGATACGTCAGGTACGAATGAATCCCCAGTTCCCAAGTGTCACGGAACGCCTTGATGGTCTCCGGCTCTTGGGACAAGTCTTCGTCCTTCTTGTCCTTCACGTCGCGCTGGCCGACGAATGGCTGGAAATTCGAGCCGTACTTGATGCCGTAAGGCGGGTCGAAATACACCATCTGCACTTGTCCGGCCATGCCCTCTTTTTCCAAAAGGGAGTTCATGATTACGAGGCTGTCCCCGGCAATCAAGCGGTTCGTCCAGTCCACGCCGTGCTTGTAAAACTCCAGCGAAGCTTGGCGGCGGCGCATTCGTTCCAAAGGTGACTCAAAAAGAGACATCTGCGCCTCCGCCACATCGTCGCCAATCGCTTGCACCGCGCGCAAAATCTTCGACGGCTTGATAGACTCATGGATATGGATAGAGGAAGCGGGCACCTCAAAGGAAACGCCCTCAGCCTTCCCCGCCCAATCCAGCGTCGGGTCGATGTGCGGGTCAAAGGCATACTGCGTCATCTGCTCCGCTACGCGCTCCTTCTTCGCCAGCCCAACCGGCGGATTGTTCGCCCGCTTCTTGTCCGAATGGTCATACGCCTCAATATCCCGAATCTTCGCCATTTCGGCGTCAGAAAGCAGCGTTTTCTTCTTTTTTGGCATGGTATGTTCACCCCTTTATAATAAATACTCACTTTTCCTTATGTTCCTAAAATCATCGCTGACTGGACTGACTTGATTGACAGACAAATCAGCTTTCTTTTGTTATTTATTAGATTTTTTATGTTTCATTTCCCAATTTTGATAAAAAGTGTAGATGAGTCCAATCCCATAATATTGAAAAAAGTTTAACGCTGTTAATTTCATTTCCCTTCTTTTTCTTTTCGTTTTCGCATTAATTATTCTCTTCCTTGCCTCAAAACCATACGCCGTAATCCACAAAAGGCTACACACCTCACAATCATAGGTATGCAGCCTTTTGAATTATTTGCATCATATTATAACATCCGGCGTTCCATTGAACTTCGCCTTGCTTTGTGTTTTCTCCAATAACGCATCCAAGTCATCAAATGTCTTTATGTCATCAACTAAATTTTGCCGCCATTTGGTGTAATCAAATCTTTCCCGTAAAATCGTTGAAATAAAAAGCTCTGTTTCCCCAGCTCCCAAATGTGTGGAAAGGCAATGCAAACCTTTATCAATCACTTCTGCCGTGCTCATATTCATTCCTCGACACTCCTTTCCATAACGAACATAACCGGATTCATAATACGGATGGCTTCACTTTGATATTTCAACACACGCTTGTCCGTCGACAGAAATACATCGCACTGGGCAAGCATCGCACAAGCAATATGGCAGGCATCCATCAACCGTATTCCCGTTTCCATAATCTTAGCCGCCTGTTCTCGCACTGCTTTATCTTGGATTTCGCTGATAAAAGCTTTTGTATACTTATCCATAAACGCTTGAATGTCAATCCGCTTTCGTTCATATGGATTCACAGCATTTTCAGCTTCCAAAATATATGAGGTCGCAAGCTCCAGTTTTTCATCCCTTATCTGTTGTTGGATTTCCAACTTTGCTTGCGTTTCCATCTGAATTCTCAACTGTGACTGGTCATCGTAAGGACGATTGAAACAACAATTATCAAGATATACGCGCATAGATTGCACCTCGTTGACACACTTCAACAGCTTGCTTGAATCTTTTTTAATTATATCTCAGGCACCCCATCATCGTCAAACAAAAGTTCCCCGTAATTCCTCCATACCAAGAACTCCTTCAGCCGAATATACTCAGAGTACTTGTTATTATAAAACGCCCGTGCCGCTTGCTTTTTCAGCAAACGACGCGGACGTTTGATTCCTCGATTTATGACTTTTGAGTTTTTTCACCTTTCATCGTCACGATGAATTTCGTTCCTTTTCCCA
>CAMVIO010000307.1 GCA_947167555.1 uncultured Selenomonadales bacterium | reverse complement strand
TTGGAACGCACAGAGGAAACCATGCTGGTTATCGTCATAGGATTAAGAGCCTACAATGAGGCATATAGGACAGCGGAAAAGAGACTGGGGAGATGGTGAAATAAATTTTGATTTAGTTTTCGTTATAGCCCCCTAAAATTCCTCGCTATGGTATAATGGGTCTGCAAATTACTCGGAATCTCAATAGGTTATAGCCCCCTAAAATTCCTCGCTATGGTATAATGCTTTGCTTATGTATCCCTGCGATAGCTTGAATCGCAGGGTTTTTTTTTCATTTTTTATAGCAGGTGAGCCACATAAAATTTTCATGCTCGCAAATTGTTTTTCTGTGACGATGAGTGCCCGCACCGAGCCGCTGTGCGGCACAGCCCTTTCCAGTTTAGCGATTGAAAGATTTCCTTTTTTCTTTTGCGGCGGAATGATGTGCGCCCAAAACATCAATCTCATATTTTTCTATTTTTGCAAGTGTTTTTATGCCTAAGCCGCCAATTTCGTAAACATTCTGATTGTCTATGACTTTGATCGCGCCGCTATGGATATTGGCGCCTTGATAATAGAGCAATGCCCCCTTTGCCTCGTAGGTGGACGGTCGCTTGCTGTTCTTGTTTATAAGTCACATGATACGCCGGTGGAACTGCGGGGCTGTCAAAGGAATAGTTCACGACGCCATTTCTGTTTGTGTATGGATCGTCATTTTCCCAAACAGGTCCATCCCACCGCAGCAAATAAGCAGCCGACCGTATGAAATTTCCCCCATACCAACTATTGCCGTCCCAACCCTCCCGATTGACAACATTGCGAACGGAAAACTGGTTCTGCCCGTAACCATTGAGCAATAGCCACGTCTCCATCGATCCGACTGTTGCCTGTGCCCAGCACGTACCTATGCCAGTGTCCTGAGGGTCCTGATGCCGGACGGGCGTTAGGTCTCTGGGATCATGGGAAGGAGGTATGGATCCGGATACGGAGCCAACATTTACGGAGTTTAGAGAATTGAGATAGCTGAAATCGATCATCGTCGGAGTGAGACCTTCCGGCAAAGATATCAGTTCTGCTTTGCCTGTTCCGGATGGCGACGCCAACAGGCGAGTTGTCCGTGTCTGTGCGTTCGTGGCCGCAGAACTATTGGCTTGGTTTTTGGGGGCGTTCTGCCTGCGTTGCCATCTTATGAATTCAGGGTTTATCTGCGGCGCGGCAACTGTATTGCCTTCGCTCCATGCGTCGCCGGCGCAGAGGAGCGCCATCGCACACGCGAAACGGCGTACGAGTGCATATATGGACATTCTGTTCGTTTTCATCTTCTTTCTTCCTTTTGATTTGGACTCGACATGCCTGTCCGCTCGGCAGTCGGAAGAAAGAAGAAAACCTCCTTTCGTGTTCCGAGTGAGGCTGTAGGAATTGCCTTGGTTGAAACACGAAAGGAGGCAAGCGCGTGTGCGCTTTCCTCTGCATTGTGCCGTCAACCTTGAAACTTCCTACATTCCACTCGGCGACCGCTTTGCAGCGCAAATTGTCTATGCGACGAGCCCGCGCCCGCCTATGTACCGTTTAGTGAGTTGTTCTCGTTCCTTTTATTTCAGTTCTTCGGATTGAGATTCTTTTCGTCCTCTGCGAATAGTATAGCAGATTTCACGTTGTTGGTGTGGCAAAATCATATTTTCGCCAATATGTCGGGAATGTTCGACTTGTCGAGCGACGAGAAGGCGAAGCATTTCTTGCCGAGATGATTCAGCGATGCGCCTATATGTATCAAGGTTGCCTTGTCGATTATCAGGAAACGGTCATGGAATTTTGTCGTCTCCTTGACCGTGAGCGTGTTTCCGTACTGTGCGTTGAACTGCGCCACGTCAACTGCGTGCAGAAGGTTCTTGCGCATGTTCTTCACGACGAGAACCGCGACGTTCTGCCTCTTCTGTGCGATGAGCGGCAGCACTGAATCGTCGAAATACGGGTCGATGACGATCAATTCCTGCTTCGCCATGCGCACGAACCTCTTCATCTGTTCAAACGCATCGTATATCTGTCCGTCGAAGAACACTTTCTGCGGCGGAAACTTCTTGTCCTGCATCGCATCGAGGATCAGCTTGAAACGCTCTTCGTTGCGGGCTTGCGCATCTTCAAGCCTGAGCTGCCGCCTTTCGGTAGTCTCAATGCGTGACAACAAAGGAGCCATTGAAGCTAACGTCTTGCGCATGGCGACAAAGGCTCGCGTGATACGAACACTAACCTGCGTGGCAATATCGCTTCTCAATACACTTGCCAACATTATGATGCCATGTTCAGTAAACGCCCGCATAGGAACAGCAGAATGTTTCATCAGGACAAAGCGGTCACAATTTGTGACCAGTTCACGCATCTCATCCTGCGTTAACAGAAACATGAACTCAGGCGGGAATCGTTCATTGTTGCGCTTTACCGCTTGATTAAGGGCTTTAGTTTGCACACCGTACAACTCTGCCAAGTCACGATCAAGCATGACCTGAACACCACGAATCGTCAAGATTCGCGAACGTATCGAATCGGCATCGGATAGTCCTTGGATTGTCAAGTCGTTCATGGTTGTGGGCCTCTTCTGTTTTGCAGCGCAAATTGTCTTGTGGCGGGCCGTTGCCTGTCTATATACCGGTTAGCTACTTTTTTTCTTTCCTTTCATTTCAGTTCTTCGGTTTGAGATTGGCTTACGCCATAGCGGGATGGCGGCGACGATGAGGCGTGTACGCCTTGATTTTCTCCGCCAGCTCGTAAATACTTTCCCCATCCTCATTGAATTGCGTCTCGCGCCATTTGGTGTAGTCACGCGGTTCGCGGTTCATCAGCACGATGAAGCGTTCCATGTCCACATGCCCGACAAGCCCGACAAGGGCATTAAAGTAGTATGTCTTCAACTCGCTATCGGTTCGCGTTGTCATGACTCATCCTCCATTGCAAAATCAACCGGGTTCGCAACCCGCATCCCATTCAGAGAGCTTATATGCTTAAGGATGCCTCTGTCGGTCGTAAGGAACCAGTCGCACCTTGCCGCCTTGGCACTTGCAAGGTGAAGAGCGTCCATACGTTTGACGCCATAGCGCATGATCGCCGCGCCATCTGTCGCAATTGAATCTTCCATCTCAACATAAACGGCAGCCCAGTCCACCCAATCGCAAATCTCGTCTATCTGGTCAAAATACGGACTCTGCCCAAGTTCATAATACAGAACCTTGCT
>CAMVIO010000306.1 GCA_947167555.1 uncultured Selenomonadales bacterium | reverse complement strand
GTCACCGGTGCGGCGACGGTCATTCTCGCCATGGGCGCGGGCAAGAAAGCGGCGGCGGCCATCGACGATTACTTGAAAGAAAAGCGCGGCGCGTAATATAGAATCGGAAAGGGGGAACGTGGAGGAATATGCAGGAAGTGGCTCGGTTGATCTTGGGGCTCAGGGCGGCAGGATGGAGCGAGAAAGAGATCAATAATTTCTTGCTTTTCGTGGAATCCGGCGATGAACGCTACAAGCCAAAAAAAGTCGAAGCTGCGGGAAAAAAGTCAAAAAAAGAGGCGTGAGCCTCTTTTTTTGTAAGGAAATGGGGATTTTGCATGATGAATTTTACCGCCATTGACTTTGAGACGGCGACGGAGAAAAGCGATTCCGCGTGCAGCGTCGCTGTGGTCGAGGTGCGGGGCGGCGAGATTGCGCGGTCGTATTCGACGTTGATTCGTCCGCCCCGGCTGGCGTTTTCGCCTTTCAATATCCGGATTCACGGTATCACGCCGGAAATGGTCGCGCATGAGCGGGGCTTTGCGGGGATATGGCCGGAGCTTCGTCCTTTTTTGGAAAATCATATCGTCCTCGCCCACAACGCGCCTTTCGATATGGGCGTGCTGAAAAGCTCGCTGCTCTCGAACCATATTGCGCCGCCGAAATTTTTGCACTGCTGCACGGTGCAGATTTCGCGGAAGGCGTGGCCGGAGCTGCCGAACCACAAGCTCGATACCGTCGGCGATTTTCTCCATGTGGATTTTCGTCACCACGACGCGCTGGAGGACGCGCGGGCCTGCGCGGCGATTCCGTTGGCGGCGGCAAAATTGGTCGGAGCGGACAGCGTGGAAGAATTGGCGAAAGCTCTTCGCGTTTCGATCAAGCCTTTCGACTGCACGCCGAAATATGCGAGGCGGTTTGACACGCCGCGCCCAAGAATGATAAAATAAAATTCGCGCGGGCGTGGCGGAACTGGCAGACGCGCTGGATTTAGGATCCAGTGCCGCAAGGCGTGGAGGTTCAAACCCTCTCGTCCGCACCATACGAAAAAAGAACGGCAAGGCTGGAAAATGTCTTGTCGTTTTTTATTGCTTTTCACCTTAGTCATTTTGTCTATATATGATAATCCGTTTTCATGTTCATACAGTCGTTTTTCAGATTCCTTTCATATAATTTACAGCGTTCGTTGGAAGATTGCGAGAGACTCAGTTTTCAGTGTTTCCGCACTTTTCCGGCATCAAAGAATGTTTTGGGGGCGGCAGGATTTTTTGCAATCGTGTCGTATATAATAACTGTAGCTCGTGAACGCCGAATGGGAAAAAAGTTTCAATCGCGCGTTTCGAAAAAGCCGAATCCGTTGATCGGAGCGGGGGAACCATTTATAAGGTTGTGCAATCGGGCGCATTCTTTTGGGGTGAATGCACTGTTCCCGTTTGGGGGAAATACGCAGGGGCAGCTTCTCTGTCCTAACCCGGCAGCTAACCTCGCAGGCGTAAGAGAGAGGAGAAGTATTATTGGGTAAGTGGAAGAATCGTGTTTTGGCCGTTTCCTTGGCGTGCATGAGCTGGTGCTCGGTCGCGGGGGCGGAGTCGCTTCAGGTCGGAGATCAGGGTAGCGATGTGGCGGAGGTGCAGGCGGAGCTTGTACGTATCGGTTATGATGTAGTGGCCGACGGGGATTTTGGTCCCGCGACGGTGGAGGCAATCAAGGATTTTCAGACGGCGCACGGAATGGAAGTGGACGGTTCAGTGGGGCCGTCGACCTACGAGGCGCTGCTCGGCAAGGAGATGCCGGAGACGGTCAGCCGCGGCTCGAACTATGTTTCCCGCCGTATCGTGCAGACGGCGATGGCGTATCTCGGAGTTCCGTACTCATTCGGTGGTACGTCCCCCAGCGGGTTTGACTGCTCGGGCTATGTGCGGTTCGTTTTCGCGAACGCGGGCATTTACCTGCCTCGCGCGGCGGACGAGCAGTATGAGGTTGGGCGTCCGGTTCCGATGAGCGCGCTGCGCACGGGAGATCTTGTGTTTTTCTCGACGTATGAGTATGGGGCGTCCCATGTGGGCATCTATCTGAGCGACGGGAATTTCATTCACGCGGCGTCGAGCATCGGCGTTTCCATCGCGTCAATCTACGATCCGTACTATTGGGGTGATCGTTATATCGGCGCGCGTCGCGTCCTGTAATAGAATCGAAAATGAGGAGAGGCTTCGGCCTCTCTTTTTTTATGGAAAATTTAATTCCTATTGACATAGTGGGAATTAAAGTATATCATAGACGGAGCCATAGGAAAATCTTATAAGAATAGTATAGAATGAATGGAGGCTGCGCTATGATATATGCGGACAATGCGGCGACGACCAAGATGAGCCGAAAGGCCATCGAGGCAATGCTGCCTTATATGGAGGAGGTCTGGGGGAATCCTTCTAGCCTTTACGTGTTCGGGCAGAAGGCGAAGGAGGCTTTGGACGACGCCAGGGAGCGGGTGGCGGCCTGCCTCGGGGCGAGCGCCAGCGGGATTTATTTCACTTCCGGCGGCAGCGAGGCGGACAATCAGGCAATCCTCTCCGCAGCGAAGGCGGGGGAGAAAAAGGGAAAGAGGCATATCATTTCCACGTCTTTCGAGCATCACGCGGTACTGCACACGTTGGAGAAGCTGAAACGGGAAGGATTCGAAATCGAGCTTTTGGACGTCCACGAAAACGGGATTGTCAGTCCGGAGCAGGTGGCGAAGGCAATCCGCGACGATACCGCTTTGGTGACGATCATGTACGCGAACAACGAGATCGGTTCGGTGCAGCCCATCGCGGAGATTGGCGCGGTCTGCCGGGAGCGGAAGGTGCTTTTTCATACGGACGCGGTGCAGGCGGCGGGGCATCTGGCCATCGACGTGCAGAAGCAGAATATCGATATGCTGTCCCTTTCGGGTCATAAGTTCCACGGGCCGAAGGGCGTCGGCGTGCTGTACGCGCGGAAGGGGATCCCTTTGGTGAACGTGATCGAGGGCGGCGCCCAGGAGCGCGGCAAGAGGGGCGGAACGGAGAACGTGCCGGCAATCATGGGGATGACGGCGGCGTTGGAGGACGCCTGCGCGCATATCGAGGAGAACAACGGGAAGATTTTGAAGCTGAGAGAACGGTTGGTCGAAGGGCTGCGAAAAATCCCCCACAGCGTGCAGAACGGGGACAATGAACATTTCCTGCCGGGAACGATCAGCTTTTGCTTCGAGGGCATCGAGG
>CAMVIO010000305.1 GCA_947167555.1 uncultured Selenomonadales bacterium | reverse complement strand
GACTCTTAATCAGGGTGTCTAGGGTTCGAGCCCCTAAGGGAGCACGCAAAAGCGCCTCAGCATATGCTGGGGCGCTTTTGCGTGCTCCCGGTTCCCTTTTCACTGGGGGGGGGCGTTCCCCCCAGACCCCCTGCGTCGCTCCGCTCCGGAAAGCCTGGCGGTGCGGGCTTAAGCGAAAAAGCGCAGCCGCCCGGGGCAAAACAGCCCCCCGGCGCCCCGGGCAGAGCAACGCTCGCCCCAAATCCAGGGCTTAGTGAGCGGCAATGAGCCCATTACATTTAAGTAAAATGCTATCTTTGCACAAACGATTTGTATTGAATGGACATAGCAGAAGAAAAAGCGATTCTCGACAGGGCGACGGAGAAGCTCGATCTTTACCTGCCGCTTCTGCTCGAACACCATTATGTTGACGAAGCGAAAGCGTTCGTCCAGCCGGGCGGGCCATACGTCAGATTCACGGTCAAGGAGTTCATGAAAGAACTGATCTTCGAGCTCATCAGGCCGGTTGGCGAATGGACGAAGGATCCGTACTACATCGACATGGAGCCGATCTTCCAGACGGTAAAAAGCGAACTCGCCGATCATTTTGAAGTCCGTCACGGGCTGGAAGAATATATTTTCTCCGAATACGTTAACGTGAAGATAAACGATATCCTGTCCTTCGATCTTTTGAGGGGACACCACGCGTTCTCTACCGTCGGGATACGCGTCAACGGCTTTTGGGACGACGACGACAGCGACTGGATGGGATACGTCGCCGAGCAGACGGATGACGAGTTGCTTGAGTGCCAGGCGAACGGCGACTGCGAGCGATGCTCGGCGTACTTCTTCCCCGATCAGACGGTGGAGTTCTGCCGCATGGCGGAGTATATTTACGACCATATCGGCCGCTTCACGGAAATGGCGGAAGAAAAGGTGCGGGAAAAAAGAAAAAAGTATGACCTGTGAATCAAAAAGATCCGACCCGACCACGGTCCTTAAGGCCGTAAGGAAATGTCCCTCCGCCATCGTTTATGCGTCGGAGGAGCTGCAGAATGACCGTAGATTCATCAAGCAGGCGGTGAACCAGAACGCCGGAGTGATAAAATACGTAAGCGAAAGGTTCAGAAACGACAAAGCTCTCGCCCTCCTCGCCGTCAGAAATGACCGGGAAATATTCTCCTCTCTCACGGAGGAAATGCAGAGCGACGCTGACGTGGCAGAAGCCTATCTCGGCGGAAAACCGTTCAAGTTGAAGAACGCGCCGGAAAAAGTACGGGACAACAAGGAGTTTGCGATCAAAACGCTCTCGACGTACGGCGGCGTGCTCAAAGACGTGAGCGAACGCCTCCGTGCGGACAAGGACGTCGTGACGGCTGCCGTCGGCTCGGCATGGAACGCGCTCGGATATGCCGCCGAAGAATTGCGGGCCGACCGCGACGTGGTCCTGGCCGCCGTGAGGCATGACGGATACGCGCTTCAGTTCGCCTCCGACGAATTGAAGGACGACAAAGAGATCGTCCTCACGGCGATAGAGACCTACGAAGGCGACGTACTCGAGTACGCGTCAGAGCGGCTTAAGGACGACAAGGAGACGGTCCTTGCCGCTGTAAGTAGATGTGAGAATTCGATCGGCTTCGCATCTGAGCGGTTAAGACATGACGACGAAGTGATCCGCGCGGTCCTTGACGCTCATCCCGGTCAGTTTGAAAATCTGCCGGAGGACGTACAGGAGGATCTTGACTATATTCTTTTCGGCCTTGAGAGTGTCGTAAAACACCTTCCCGATCCGGAGGACTACAGCTTTTTCGACGACTCGACAAGCGAATACTACGCGGATTTCGATGAGGCGGAAGAGGTTTTTCTCGACATATTCGAGTCGATACCGCCCGAAGCGCTGCAGGACGACCCGGACCTGAACGACAGGGTCAGCCGGCTTGCCGTCGAGCTGAACGGCGCCTATTACCCAGAAGGCAATTCTCCGTCTGATGACGTTCACGACGAAGTCGTCCGCCGCGTGGAAGCGCTCTGCGAGGAACACGATATCCCCGTAAGCCCGGTCCTGAAAGAAGCGATCAACGTGCTTCGCAAAGAAAGCGACAAGAAGAAAGACGACAAATACAAAGATCTCAGTCTGGAGGAGAGATTGTTTTACGAAAACCTGGACAGGTATGAGGCGATCGTCGGCAAATCCGCGTTGAAATTCGGAGCGGAAAATGAAAGAGCGTATCTGGGCCCGGACGGCGGCTTTGTGAAAAACTGCATGCTGTCATTCGTCAAGAATCTTGTTTACGCACAAAACGGGCTTTACCACGACAGCGATCTCTGGGAGGACGGCGGGGACGAGGTTAATCTGGACGAGACCTACAAGCAGATCCGCGCAAGGCTGTCTCCCGAGATCAGGGTCGTGAGAGAGGCGTACGAGTATTACTACTCGGAAAACGTCACCGTCGAGGTGAGCGGCGACATCCGCCTGATCCTTGTCAGGGAGGCACCGCTTAAGATCATGAGTATCTGGGTGAACAAGGTCGATTCCGGGCGCGAACGCGGTAAGTGGCTCGCCCCCGACAGGCTCAGCGAATTCTGCGACATGGTCGAGCATATCTGCAGCATTTACGGCAAGTACAGGGCGATCGCCGGGCAGCGCGCCGCGGAACTGAGTGAGAGATTCGGATTGTCATAGAAACCGCCTGCATCCCCTCCGGCTGGACCATCGTGGCCTACGTCGCCCCTTAGCCCCGCTGCCGGGGATGCAGCTATCTATCCCAGCCTCCCCAGCCGGTCCTCCAGCAGGCGCAGGCGTCTTTCATCGGCCGGGATGCAGCAAGTTCCCGCGAAAAGCCTTATCTTTGTGCCGTTATGCAATATCGGACTGACAAATACGGTGACAAGCTGTCCATCCTGGGCTACGGATGCATGCGTTTCAGCCGGACGGGCACCGGGATCGATATCGACAAGACGGAACAGGAGCTGATGGCCGCCTACCGGGCGGGCGTCAACTACTTCGACACCGCCTACATCTATCCCGGCAGCGAGGCGGCGCTCGGGGAGATCGTGGAGCGCAACGGCATCCGCGACAGCATCCGCATCGCCACCAAGCTCCCGCAGTACCTGATCAAGAACCGCGCGTCGCTCGACAGATACTTCGAAGAAGAACTCGCCCGCCTGCGCACGGACCGCGTCGATTACTATCTGATGCACCACCTGACGGACATCCAGCAATGGCTGCGGCTCAAGTCCGCC
>CAMVIO010000304.1 GCA_947167555.1 uncultured Selenomonadales bacterium | reverse complement strand
TTGCGGAAAAAGACGATGGCCTTGTCATAATAGCCGTGTTCCCATGCGAATTGGATAGGCGCATCGTATTCGTCTATCAGCAGAAGCACTTTGCGATGATAATAGCGCTGGAGGTGCTGCGACAGTACCTTGATGGCACTCTGCATATCGGCTTCCGAGGCTTTTTGCCGTAGAATCTGGCGGAATGTCTCCTTTTCCTCGTCAATAAGGCTGTCCGCATCCAACAGGAAAAGAAACGAGCGGTAGATTTCGCGTAAAGCATCTGCCAATACTTCCATCATCGAAGCATAGCTTGTAGCTTTCACGTCTTTCAAGGAAAAAAACACCACAGGACGCGTCCCCTGCTCCGCCATGTATTCTTGCCCTGCTTCGGCTATCGCGCAACCGTCGAACAGCTTGCGGTTCTCTTCCGCGCTCTCGTTGGTGAAGAAATAGTTAAGCATACTCATCGTCAGACTCTTGCCGAAACGACGGGGGCGCGTAATGAGCGTCAGCTTGCTATGTCCGTCAATCAATTCCTGTATGAATCTTGTCTTGTCAACGAAGTAATACTGCTCCCGCAGTTCCTTGAAATCCTCTACGCCCACAGGCATGAGTTTATTTTGCTTCACTATTCACACCCCCAAAGAGCCGACGATTGCCGACACGGTGAAAGAAGTCTTTTATACATTGTATGCCCTTTTATTATATCATGCCTTGCCGACAAAGAAAAATCCCATGTTTCGTCAAATTCGTCATTTCCCAGATTCAAATATATATTATCCCTGTAATGACGCATATACAGCGGCATACACATTCTGCCCAAGCCAACAGCGGCTTGGGCTCTTTTAGTTTGCGGGAAAGGAGGGACGCAGTATGTCTGAAGGAGGAGCAGCCGTCAAGAAAATCTCGCCGCAGAAAGCGCGCGCCATCATCAAGTATCAGTTGGAGCGCAAGGCGGCTTTGGACGATCGGGATTATGGCCGCTTTTACGCGGAGCATCCCGACGGTTCGGTCACGGCCATCGACAACATTCATGGGGATTGCTTAGTCGAGAAGTTTCATAGCCGCTCGTCGGCGCGGCGCTGGCTTTTGGCTTGCGCGTAAGGCAAAGAACAAAATCGAAGGAGGAAGAACACAATGAAAAAAGGCAAAACTTTGGAAGAATTGGGCGCGGAATTGCAGCGTCAGAGAAAAGCGCGCCAAGACTTTGTGGCAGATACGCGAAAACTCGTCATGCAGACCACGCCGAAGAAGTCCACGCTTCGGATGACGGTCAAGAACAAGCTGGAGGAATTTACGGTCGGCCTCGTCGCCCATCAGCAAATTGCTTCGCGGCTCGGAATTACCTACCGCTATTACCAAAAGATGCAGGAACAAGCCCCTGCGCTTCTCGACGAGAATGTAAACACTTGGTTCCAAGACACGCCGGAGCAGCGCATGATCCGCGTCCTCGACGGCAAGGTGCGCGCGTTCTTGTCCAACCGCTACCGCCGTTTGGACAATCTCGAACTGTGCGCGGCGGTCTTGCCTGTCATCAAGAAAATGAAAGGCGCGGATATTGTAAGCTGCGAGATTACGGAAAGCCATCTGTATATCAAAGTCATCAACAAGCGGATGAAAGCCGAGGTTGCCGTAGGCGACGCAGTACAGGCCGGATTCGTCGTGTCCAACAGCGAGGTCGGGCTTGGAAGCGTGCGCGTGGAGCCGTTGGTGTTCCGGCTCGTCTGCAAGAATGGCCTCATCTGCAAGGACTTCGCGCAGAAGAAATACCATGTAGGCCGCCAAATCAGCGAAAGCGAGGAAGCCGCCTATGAGCTTTATTCCGAAGAAACGCTCCGGCAGGACGATAAATCTTTCTTTATGAAGGTCGGAGACATCGTTAGCGCAGCGGTCGATGAAGCAAAGTTTCAGCTTACCGTGGACCGGATGCGGGAGACGATGCACGTCCCGTTGGAGCATGAGCCTGTGCAGGAAGTCAAACTCTTGGCGGAAAAGTTTCAGCTCACGGAAAACGAGCGGGGCAATATATTCCATCAGCTTTTCAAGGGCGGCGACATCAGCCGCTACGGGCTGATGAACGCCGTAACCGCCGCAAGCCAACTCTGTACGGATTATGAGCGCGCAACGGATTTGGAGCGCATCGGCGGGGAGATTTTGGCGATGCCGATCCCGACGAGGCTCTTGCCGGAGGGAAAGAGCCTCCGGCAGCGGATTCCGCGTTTATCCTCGGCAATGCCCATGAAGGAGCTGGCTTCCGCATGAAGGGAGTGAAGATATGCCGCCAGAAATTCTGTTGCCAATCCTAAAAGCTCTGGGCGAAGTGCTTTTCGCCTTGCTTTGGGATTCGGACGACGAAGAATAAAGCAGATTGGCAGGGAGCGGCGCTGGCTTGGCGCCGCTCTTTTGTCATCGGCACTATGGAGGGCGATTCATGGAAGCGGTAATCCAAACGACCAAAGAAAATATAGCAAAGTTGCAAAAAATGGGCGTGGAAATCGTATGCACCGATGAAAATGCTGTGATTCCATCCCCATTCACCTATGAAGCCATAAAAGCAGAAGTTCGGCGATACCTGCACATCTACGGCTCTGGCAGGGAATCCGTCAAACGTATAGCAAACCTTGTGGAAGACGTTGTTCATAAGATGCACAAGGCATTGCAGGCGGACGATGGTTCGTTGAGTTGGGATGAAGTCTGGGAAATCATCGAGGACTGCTATTCAAAAGAAGAATGACAAAGAACAACGAGAAAGGAATGAGCGTATGCCGGCGACAAAATTTATCTGCCCCAGCGGAAAGGCAATCCGAATCTTGAAATGCCTTAACCGCTGCCCGCAGAAAGAACGATGTATGTTTCTGCCGACACTCCGGGCGATTGCCAAATCTCTTGACAGAGGCATCACGGAGCCGACCGTAACGGAGCTAATTTCCGGTGTCCGGGAAACATATCTCAAAAAGACCACGGACTACGCCGTAGATCCGCAGAGCGTCCTTTATGCCCTGCACGGCCAGGCCGTCCATACCTTGAATGAGAACTGCACCGAAGGGGAAATCCTCAGCGAAGAAAGATTGCGGGACGCCATCACCAGCGGCAAATTCGATATGTACGGCAAAATTCTTGACGAGAATGACGGGACATTGGGCGATTTGAAAGTTACCAGTTCCTATAAGCTGATGAAAGCTCTTGGCATCTACAAAGTAGATGTATCGACGGGAGAGTTTTTCAAAACCGGCGCGAGAAAGGGACAAGCC
>CAMVIO010000303.1 GCA_947167555.1 uncultured Selenomonadales bacterium | reverse complement strand
TTTTCGCTCTCAAATTCCCGAAGCCGTTGCCGCACAAACGACGGTACGCGCCGCGCCCAATAGTTTTTTATGCGTTCCTTGAGATTTTTCATTCGATATTCCTTCCTTATAAAACGCTTTCGATCAGCATTTTCGTATATGCCTGTTTCGGCGATTGGATGATTTCGTCCGGCGTTCCCTCCTCCACGATTTTCCCCTTGTGCATGACGAGAAGCCGATCGCAGAAATCTTGCGCCAGCGCGATGTCGTGGCAGATGAACAGGCAGGCCATGCCGCGCTCCCGCATCAGGCGCAAAAGCAGCGCGACGATTTCCGCCTGCACGGTGACGTCGAGGGCGCTGGTAGCCTCGTCGCAGATCAGCAGCTTCGGCTCAATCGCAATGGCGCGGGCAATAGCCGCCCGCTGGCACTGGCCGCCGCTGACCTCATGGGGGTAGCGCTCCGCGAAGCCCGGCGAAAGGCCGACGGCCTCCAAAAGCCGACCGACTTCCTCGCGGACTTCAGCCCGGGACTGCCCGACGTTCAAAAGGCTCTCACCGATGCCGTCGCCCAAGGTGCGGCGCGGGTCGAAAGATTCCTGCGGCGATTGGAAAATCATCTGGACGGTGCGGAAAATCTTCCGCGCCTCGGCGTCTGTGACGTCCTCGCCGTCAAGCAATATGCGCCCTTCCGTCGAATCGAGCAGTCGGGCGATCATATTCGCGACGGTGCTCTTTCCGCTGCCGGACTCGCCGATCAGCCCGACGCATTCCCCGGCGGAAATGTCGAAGCTGACGCCGTCCACGGCAAGGAAATCGCTTTGCCCGTCCCGCGTAAATATCTTTTTGAGGCTTTGCGCCTGCAAAATCGGCGTCGTCATGCTCCCCTCCGAAGTCTAAGCTTTGGCACGGCCGCCATAAGTTTTTTGGTGTATTCCTGCGCAGGATGCTCCAGCACGTCCCGCGTATCGCCGCTTTCCACGATCCGCCCGTCCTTCATCACGACCACGCGGTCCGCCATCGCGCGGACGACGCCGATATTGTGCGTGACGATGACGATGGACGTATGACAGAGCTCGCGGATCAAAAGCATTTCCTCCACGGCCTGCTTCTGCACCGACACGTCGAGGGCGCTGGTCGGCTCATCGGCCAGCAGCACGGCGGGATTCAGCAGCATGGCGGCGGCGATGCCCACGCGCTGCATCATGCCGCCGGACAGCTCGAACGGATAGCTTTCGAGGATTCTCTCCGCGTCTTCAAAGCGGAGTTTTTGCAAAAGCGCCGCCGCCTGTTCGCGAAAGTCCGTTTCCGAAATATCCTCATGGGCGGAAACCGCTTCAAAAAGCTGCGCGCCCACGGTGCGGATCGGGCAAAACGACGCGCCCGCGTCTTGAAAAATCATCGCGAGTTCTGCCCCGGAAAGCCGACGCAATTCCTCCTCCGGCAGGTCGGGGAGATTCCTCCCTTTGAACCATATATCGCCGCGGGTGACGACGCCGCCCGGCCCCAGCAGCCCCATCGCCGCTTTCAGGAGCGTACTCTTGCCGCTGCCGGACTCGCCAACGACGCCGAGGATTTCCCCCTCCCGCAGGGAAAAGCTGACGTCATGGACGACAGGCGCGCCGTTGTACGCGATCGTGACGCGGTCATAGCGCAAAAGCTCCTCCATGCCGCTCACCTGCCCCTCATCTTCGGGTCCATATAGTCCCGCACCGCGTCGCCCAAAAGATTGAACGCCATGACGGCGACGAAGATCGCGACGCCGGGGGCGAAGACCGCCCACGGAACGGTTTGAAGAAGTCCCCGCGTCTCGCTCATCATGCTGCCCCATTCCGCCGTCGGCGGCTTCGCGCCGAGACCGAGGAACGAAAGCCCCGCCAGCTCCATCATCATCGTGCCGATATCCAGCATCGCCGTCACGAGGATCGGCCCCGCGATATTCGGCAGGATATGTTTCACGATCAGCTGCGTCGTCGAGCATCCGGCGAGCATCGCCGCTTTCAGATAGGTGGTCTCCCGCACGGCAAGCGTCTGGCTGCGGGCAATCCGCGCGTACTTCGGCCACGAGATCGCGGCCAGGGCCAGCACCGCGTTGTGCAGGCCGCCGCCCAGGATGCCGGCCACCGCCAGCGCGAAGACGAGCCCGGGGAACGCGAGGCAAAGGTCTGAAACGCGCATCAGCAAATCGTCCGCCCGGCCCCGCGCCCAGCCGCAGAAAACGCCGACAGCCGTACCGACAACTGTGATGATTGCCACCAGCAGGAACGTCGAGAAAATGCTGGCGCGGCTTCCGGCGATGACCCGCGAAAGCATATCGCGCCCGTAGCGGTCCGTGCCGAAGATATGCGCCGCCGACGGCTGCTGCAGCGCCACGTCAAGATTTTGCAGATACGGGTCGTATGGACAAAGGCTCTCGGAAAAAAGCGCGCCGACAATCAAGAGGATCGCTGCCGCGCCGAAAATATAGAGCCGCGCTTTGCCGCCGCTCTTATGGACAATCGCCTCGCGAACCGTCGGTTCAGCCGTCATTTCGTTTCACCGCCCATCCCAAGCTTCACCCGCGGATCGAGCGCCGGATACAAAAGATCGGCGACGAGATTCACGCCGACATAGATCATCGCCATCCAAACCACATAGGCCTGGATCAGCGGATAATCGCGCATCATGATCGCGTCCACCGCCAATTTCCCGACGCCGTCCCACATGAAGATCGTCTCGACGATGGCGGTGCCGCCCAAGAGCGAACCGACGGAAAGAGCGAGCAGCGTCACGATCGTCATCAGCGACGACCGCAGCACGCTTTTCGTCAGGATCACACTGTCTGCCACGCCCCGCGCTTTCGCGCCCGTCACATAGTCCTTCGACAGCTCGTCCAGCACCGCCGCCCGCACTTGCCTAAGATACTTCGCCGACATCGCGATTGCCAGCGTCAACGTCGGCATGATGGCGCCCGTCAGCGTCACGCCGCTCGAAATCACCGGCAGCCATCCGAGCCGGATGGCGAGGAAATGCATCAACAGCAGCGCCACAAAAAAATTCGGCGTCGAATTGCCGATAAAGCTCCCCAGCCGCAGGACGGAATCCAGCAGGGAACAGCCGAAACGCAGGCCGACATCCCGCGCCGTCCGCGCTTTTTGGTGCGCGACGGCGGACAATACGCCGAGGGGAAGCGAAACGGCGACGGTCAAAAGCACGCTGAACGCTGCCAAAAGGAGCGTCGCGGGCAGCTTCGAAAGGAACGTGTCGGATACGTCCCGCC
>CAMVIO010000302.1 GCA_947167555.1 uncultured Selenomonadales bacterium | reverse complement strand
CTGCAGCGGCTTGTGGACGGCGGCGACACGGTCATCGTCATCGAGCACAACCTCGACGTGATCAAATCGGCGGACTACATCATCGACCTCGGCCCCGAGGGCGGCGATCAGGGCGGCACGATCGTCGCGCAAGGCACGCCGGAAGAAATTGCCAGGGTGAAGAAGTCGTATACGGGAAAATATTTGAAGCCCGTTTTGAAGGAAAAACACTGAAAGGCTATCATGCAAAAACCGTCAGCATCTTTTTTGTGCTGACGGTTTTGAATTATGAGAAGAAGACAGGATTGAAGCGATATTTGCCTTTGCCCATGCCTCGGACCGCTTCTGTGATTTCGGCTGCTGCAAGGTTTTTCAGCAATGTCGAGGCTGGAGTGGCTGTGATTTCAAGCACAGGTACGATATCCGATCGTCCGAAGAAATGGTCAAGACCGAATTTGGCATATAGCTTGGTTGCATTTTCTGCGCTGCGTTTTGAAAGCCCGGCCGCAATCATTTTTTCAATGTACTGTTTTGTGTCGCCAATGTACTGTTTGCTGCTTTCAATGTACTGTTTTTTGAGATGGCTGCGGATGTGCATTGTCCTGTTTTGCAGGGGAGTGGTCTCGTTCAGCAAAAGATTTCGCAAAAACTGTTCCAGAAATTCCGTCGTTTTATGGACGCCTTTTTGCAGATTGGTATAGTTTGCACGCACCAAGGAATTGCGGAAATACCAAGCATTATCTTTAAAGATGTCATTGGTCGCATGGAAACCGAGGAAACGCAAATACAAGATGAGAAACACCGCAGTTGTCCGCGTGTTGCCTTCTCCGAAGACGTGAATTTGCCAAAGACGAGAGATAAAAAACGCGAGATGATGAATGACCTCGTCCATCGAGAGACCGTTGTACGAAAACGCCTTTTCCTGCGTCAGATCGTATTCAAGCGTCGCTCGCAATTCCTGCCAGCCGCCGTACATTACTGTGTCGTTGTCGAGTACCCATTCGTCTTTTTTGATATTATAATCTCGGATCCTTCCCGCGTGAGGGTATATACCCTCGAACAGCCGACGATGAATTGACAGATATTGTGCGGGAGAAAAGGTAAATCCCTTTTCCTGAAGAAGATGGGAAATTCGTGAAGAAACCTTGTCCGCTTCATCGGTGCGAGACGGTTGCTGTTTGCGGTCCGTTTTGTAATAAGATTCGATTAGTTCCTGTGCTTCGGCAATCGTAATCTCGCCTTCAATGTTTTTGATCGCAAGCTTCTTCAAGTAGTCCGAAGTTTTAAGCCCGTCCACAGCCTGTAGGCCAATGGCGGTCTGCCAGGCATAAAGGCGCTCACGTTTTGAGGGGTTGGTTTCGCGCTCGTATGCTTCAAAGGGATCTTGTGTGAGATTCCGTTTTTTTTCGTTCGCTTCGCTCATTTTGTCAACTCCGTTGTCGTGAAGATAATGCTGGTGTCCATCATCGTGTAAAATGTTTCCGTCTAAAGATTATCATAATTTCAGGCAGAAAAAAACCTGTTTTCGTGTTTTGAAAATTACATGATATAATGGATGCAGTATCAATTTTGTCTGGGATAAGAACCACCGGATAGCAAGGGAGGGGAGAAACGTGTCTAATATAGAGGAAAAGCTCGCGCTTCTTCCCGATTCGCCCGGCGTTTACATTATGAAGAACGCGCAGGGCAAGGTGATTTACGTCGGCAAGGCCGTGGTGCTGAAGAACCGCGTGCGCCAATATTTCCAGAATACAAAGAGTCATTCGCCGAAGGTGCGCGTGATGGTGTCCCATATCGCTGATTTCGAGACCATCATGACGTCCACGGAGGTTGAGGCACTGATCCTGGAGTGCAACCTGATCAAGAAGCACCGACCGCGGTATAACATCAGCCTGAAGGACGACAAGACCTATCCTTATGTCAAAGTGACGATGGCGGATGAATATCCGCGCGTGATGCTGACACGACGCATCCTGAAGGATGGGGCGCGTTATTTCGGTCCCTATACGAATGTCGGCGCGGTGCACGAAAGCCTGAAGCTGCTGCGGCGGCTTTTTCCAATGCGGACCTGCAAGCATATGGACGTGGACAGGCCGTGCCTCGAATATCATATCAAGCGTTGCCTCGCGCCCTGTGTCGGCCTCGCGGATCCGGAGGAATACCGCAACATGGTGCGTTCGGTCTGCCTGTTCCTAGAGGGGCGGACGGACGAGGTTGAGAAGGCGTTGGAAACACGCATGGAAGCGGCGGCGGAGAATTTGCAGTTCGAGTTGGCGGCGCGGCTCCGCGACCAACTCAAGGCAGTACGGCGCGTCGCGGAGAAGCAGAATATCGTGACCGGATACGGAGATCAGGACGCTGTGGGCATGGCGCGGTCCGGGCTCGGCGTCTGCGTGCAGATGTTTCTTGTTCGTGCGGGAAAGATGGTCGGGCGTGAGCATTTCCACTTGTCGGGCAGTGAGGCGGAAAGCGATGAGGCGCTGCTTTCAGCGTTTTTGAAACAGTATTATTATCGGGCGGCGTTTATCCCCAAAGAAATATTGCTTCCCTGTCCGATCGAGGAGCAGACGGTCATCGAGGAATGGCTGACGGCGCGGAAGGGCGCCAAGGTTTCGCTGCAATTGCCCCAGCGTGGGCAGAAGCACGAGATCGTGCAGATGGCGGAAACGAACGCGGAGAAATATCTGTCGGACGAGGCGGCACGGATACAGACGGCGACGGCGCAGACCGAAGGAGCGGTGGAGGAACTGGGACGCGCGCTCGGCCTCGCGAAAAAACCGTGGCGCATGGAGTGCTTCGATATTTCCCATATCCAGGGCGCGGAGACGGTGGCCTCGATGGTCGTGTTCGAGGGCGGCGTGCCGAAAAAATCTGATTATCGACGTTTCAAGATCAAGAGCGCTGAGGGTAAACCGGATGATTTCCTCTCCATGCGTGAGGTCACGACGCGGCGCTATGGCAAGCCGGATGTGGAGGATATGCCCGATCTGATTGTTATCGACGGCGGGCTGGGGCAGCTCGGCTCTGCGCTTTCGATTATCCGGGGTGCTGGGCATACGACGCCTGTGATCGGGTTGGCGAAACAGTTTGAACTCATATTCGTCGAGGGGACGAATGTGCCGGTGGAATTGCCGCGCCACAGTCAGGCGCTGTATTTGATGCAGCGCATTCGAGACGAAGCGCACCGCTTCGCGATTACCTACCATCGGAAACTGCGCGGTAAGCGCAATCTCGTGTCGGTGCTCGATCATGTGGAGGGCATCGGCCCGAC
>CAMVIO010000301.1 GCA_947167555.1 uncultured Selenomonadales bacterium | reverse complement strand
ATTTGCGCCTTTATCATGGAGAAGAAACAAAAAATTTCTGTAAGCATCCCCCTGTATGAGATGCTCGTTCATCCCCCTGTTAATAAGCGTGATAGTCTTACGTTGGTCTTTTGAGTGTGATTGTTTGACGAAAGCCAATAAACATTGTAAAATAAACAAAAATGTATTTTCACGTAATAAATAAGGGGTTTGCCATGTCTTATTCATATTCGCAAGTTGATAAAGCCAATCTTGAATGGTTTCCTAAAGACACTGCGGCAAAAAGTTTATTGGCTATCAATCTACCAGTAGGCGTATTACGTGGATTGCATCCGTGTAACTTGAATTTTCGATATCCATTGAGTGTAATTGCGGGGAAAAACGGTTCCGGTAAATCAACGATTTTGGCAATGGCATGTTGCGCATATCACAATACAGACACGGGATATATCCCTTATGATAGAAAAAAGAATTATTATACCTTCAGCGATTTTTTTATCCAAACAGAGGATGAAGTTAAAGTTGAAGGTGTAAAAATAGTTTATTCTCTTCTTTCCAACAATTGGAAAAGAAAAGATTCTACTAAATCTCCTCAAGGAAAAGGCTTTCAAATTCGATATAAGAAAAAAGGCGGAAAGTGGAATAGATATGATCGACGTGTAAAACGCAATGTCGTTTTTTCCGGGACTCAACGACTTGTTCCCCCAGGAGAACGAAAAACAGATAGAAATTCTATAAGCAAATTTCAATCAATAAAAATTCCAGAAGAAACACGACAAAAGATATTAGACATAGCAAGCAGAGTTTTAGACAAAACATATACTACACTTGATTTGAGAACGGTAAATAAAAGCCGCCTTTTTGTCGTTGACAGAAAACGGTCACATTATTCCGGTTTTAATATGGGAGCTGGAGAAAATGCGGTTTTTTCCCTATTGATAGAATTCTTTTCTGCCAGAGAAAAGGCATTGCTCGTAATTGATGAAATCGAATTAGGGCTGCATGAAGAAGCGCAACGGCGATTGATGAAGGAATTAAAGGAACTTTGTTTGGAATATCACAGCCAAATTATCTGTTCCACACATTCAGCTATCATCATTGATTCTGTCCCACCTGAAGCGAGATTTTATGTTGATTCTTCCGAAAGCAGTACAGAAATTCTCTCCGGTATATCATCTGAATATGCGACGGGAAAATTATCTGGAGGGCGATTGAAAGAATTAACAATTTTTGTGGAAGATGATATTGCTAAAGAAATGATAAAAACCACCTTGCCTGTTGATTTACGGATACGAGTAAAGATAATGCCGATAGGGTCGGATCAAGCAGTGTTGCGGCAACTATGTGCCAACTACCGGGAAGGAAAGAATAATATAGCTATATTAGATGGTGATAAAAGAAAGATAAAGTCACAGTTAATCAAGCAATTCAAAAAATACTTAGAAACAACGAGAATTGATAATTGCGCAGAATGGATTGAATCCCATCTGTTCTTTTTGCCCGGTGAAGAATGGCCGGAAAAATTTTTAGTTTCTGCTGTACAAAGTAATATACTTGAAAACATAGCACACAAATGGAATATACAAAAAGAACGTGCAGAGGAGATACTGGATTCTGCTTTATTGGCAGGCAAGCACAATGAATTTCACAGTTTGCAAGAGGCTTTGGGATCTTCAAGAGAAGTTATGATAGCTGATATAGTAAACAGCTTAAAAAGTGAAACAAATATATTAAACACTATTTCCGATATTGTCCAGACTGCGCTTTCTCCACAAGGCATGAATTAAATGGCACGAAAAAACCTGCAAGTCTTTCAAACGGCTTGCAGGTTTTTGTTTGTCAGCCTTTCACCGGGAAAATCGTCTCGTCGCCGCAGATATTTCGGATTTTCAGGCGCAGGGGGCGTCGCTCGGAAGCAATGGTTCCGTCCCAGAATTCCTTTTTCTTCACGCCGTTGATTGCGATATAGCCCAGCTTGTCGATCTTGATCTCGCTGTCGCTGTGCCATACGCCTTTTTTCGCCGTGCAGTCGAGGCTGAGTGCCTCGATGGCTTCCAGCCCTTCGGGGCTGAATTCGATAGGCTTCGGCGCGCGGCGCAGGTTGGCCTTGGCTTTTTCATTGTGCTCATGGATGCGCTGTATGACGCGGTCGCTGATAAAATCGTCAATGCGCACCGTGTAGAGGAGCGATCCCTCGCCCGGCTCTGTCAGCGTGAAGTGCGCCGCGTCTTCCATGACAGCGTCGTCCAAAAGTTCTTTGAGGTCGCGAAGTTCCACTTCCATCAATGTCTCGATGTTGTTTTCCTTGATGAAGCGGCGCATTTTCGCCTCGTCCTCGATGAGGTCGATATAATAGATGATAACTTTTTTCGTATTGTCGGGCAGGTCGGGCATAGCTTCGCGCAAAAGCCGGAACACCGTGTCATAAGTCAGCACTTTCGTGGTGCTGTCCTTGAGGTCGGGAAGCCAAACGGGCATGGCGCCTTTTTTCGGATCGACAATGAAGCCCGCCCACGGCTCTCCGATTTCTTCGTCGGGCGGGAACAGCCCGGGAATCAGCGATTTGAGCTTGGCCATCGTCTGCGTGGGATTGCGGTAAAGGGCGACGCCGTCCTTCACTTCCATCATGGAAAATTCCGCTTTCGTCGCCGCGAGACGGTCACGGGCAATCTGCACGCTGTTCAGCCCCACGTCCACATGGATAAAATTCCGCCCGAGCCGCGCGGCTACCGCCGCCGTCACGCCGCTGCCGCCGAAGAAATCGGCGACAACCATGCCCTCGTCAGAGGACGCTTTGATAATGCGCTCCAAAAGAGCTTCCGGCTTTTGGGTGGGGTAATCTTCTCGCTCGGAAGATTGAGAATTTGCGATTGGAATATCTGTCCAAATACTGTCTACCAATACTCCTTCAATTTCATCAAGGTAAATCTTATAACGATACTTCCCTTTCGATGTAACAATTAAACGATTTTCTGCCTTTAGTCGTTCTAATGTCTCAGGAGAATAAGACCCCAACTCTGCATCTTTGTATTTCCCGTGACTATCTTCTTGAGTAAAACGCTTCTTAATTTCATTTTCCGGATATGGCATATACTGTTTATTAAATGTATATTCATCTGAGCGGCTATAAACAAAGATCGTATCATGGTCTGCTCCAAATCGTTTTGCACGTGCTTTAGCACTTCCAGCAGTCGCTCGTTTCCACACAATTTCATTAACAAAGTAATTTTCGCCGAAAATTTCATCCATTAGAATTTTTGCATAATGCCCGAT
>CAMVIO010000300.1 GCA_947167555.1 uncultured Selenomonadales bacterium | reverse complement strand
AGTATAAGCGCGGACGTTGGGAAATGCAACCTTTCCCCGAAAATTTCACAGAAAGTTTCTATAATATATTTGAATTTATTTGTTGAAATGGGGGAGCGGCATGACGCAGGCGGCGCGTGGGGAACGGGTGCATATCGGCGTTTTCGGGCGGAGGAACGCCGGAAAATCTTCTTTGGTGAACGCGCTGACCGGGCAGCGGGCTGCGCTTGTGTCGGAAGTGGCCGGCACGACCACCGATCCCGTCTATCAGCCGATGGAGCTGCACGGCGCGGGGGCGGTGGTGTTCATTGATACGGCGGGGTTCGACGATACGGGAGAGCTCGGCGGGCTTCGTGTCGGGCGGACGCGGGAAGCGTCGGCGCGGGCCGAGATTGGGCTGGTGCTGTTCGAGGACGAGGATATGGACGCGTTGAATGCGACGGACGGGGCGGAGGACAATGCGTTCTTTTGGGCGAAACAGCTCCTGGCGTCGGGCGTTTCGGTGTTCCCCGTCGTTTCCAAGGGCGACCTTAGGGCGGAGACCGGCGCGGCGATGGCGGAAAAAATCAAGGCGCAGTTGAACCTTCCTGTGTATTGCGTCAGCGCGGCGACGGGCGAAGGTGTGGAGACGCTGCGCGAAGCTCTGGTGCGCCGGATCGCGCAGGGAGAGGAACGCAGCCTGCTCGCCGGACTTGCCGGACCGGGCGACATGGTGCTCTTGGTGATGCCGCAGGACGCCGAGGCCCCGAAGGGGCGCCTGATCCTGCCGCAGGTGCAGACGATCCGCGCGCTGCTCGACGACTGCTGTGTGGCTGTCGGTTGCACGCCGGAGACGATGGACGCGGCGCTGGCGGCGCTCAGGAATCCTCCCGCGCTGATTATCACCGACTCGCAGGTTTTTTCCGCTGTTGCAGAAAAAACGCCGAAGGAAAGCAAGCTGACTTCGTTTTCGGTGCTGTTCGCCGCTTACAAGGGCGATATTTCCTATTTCCGGGATTCGGCGGCAAAGGTGAGAAACCTGCCGTCCGACGCGCGAATCCTGATCGCGGAAGCCTGCACCCACAACGCTCTCGACGCCGATATCGGGCGTGTGAAGATCCCCGCCATGCTCCGAAAGAAACTCGGCGACGGTCTTCGGATAGAAAACGTGGGCGGCGCGGATTTCCCGGTGGATCTTTCCGGGTACGATCTGGTCGTTCACTGCGGCGCCTGTATGTTCAATCGCCGCTATGTGCTTTCGCGTGTTGCGGCGGCGAAAGCTGCCGGCGTGCCGATGACGAATTATGGCATCTTGATTGCCGAGATGAAGGGAATCCTCGACAAGGTGACGATTCCCCGGCCCTAACCTATAGGCAGAATATTTTTTTTATGATATAATATGAAGGCTTAGCGAATATTAGCCTTTCTCTGTGGGGAAGGCAAGATTGACAAGATATAAGCAAGACTTATGTAGATTCCATGACGGGAGGGAATCGTATGAAGCGAATCGGGCGCGCGGCGCTTTTTTTGGCGGCGGCAGTCGGTTTTATGGCGGGGGATTTGCCCGCGCCGTTGCCGGACTTCGGCGTTCCCCGCGCGGAGGCGGCGCAGGAATGGACTTGGATTGCTTCGGACCAGAAGTACGGCAAATTTTATTCGCCGTCGAACGTGCAGGTCAAGACCCAAGTGAACGGCGTCCCGACTTGCATCTCGGCGTGGATCAAGACGTCGTATACGCCGGGCGGCGCGCAGGAGGTCATCACGAATTACAATATCCAGGCGAGCATCCCCGATCCGCGCATGCTTTCCTACAGTCTGGCACGTGTCGAGGTGTATCCGCAGGAGCGCAAAGTCGTCTATATACAGGAAAACTTCTATGACGAGGCGGGTAAGGTCATCTGGTCCAAAGTCTATGAGCCGCCGAAGGAATACGAGGTCAATTCCCAGTCCTATGAGGAAGATTATTACGTCGCGATTGTCGACCATATCTTCTATCACGGCGAACGTGCGATGAAGGACGCGCCGGACCGCTGGAAGCAGCTTTGGGTTTCTCAGGGCGCGGGCGGCGTCACGACGGAATCCATGGCGGACATGACGACGATGCGGCTGGCGGGCGGCAACCTGATTTACTGGGAATGGCAGGAGACGAAAAACAAGGACGGGGAATTTCTCGAAGTCAAGCACATGAAAAAGGCGCTGAACTACGAGCAGGGAACGGAAAAAATCGTCAAGGGCGATATCTGGACGCCGGCGGCCGGATGGCAGCAGATCGAGACGGACGGGCGCTACGCGGCGATCACGAAGGAGAGCGCCGCGTACCATGGATTGGAACGGCTTCGCGCCATCGTCAAGGGTTACCAATATTGGCTGAACCGTTATCGGGTCGATTTGCCGCAGACGGCGAACGCAAAGAAGGATCAAAAGGCTTCCAAATAGGAAGAGTATGCGAGTTAGGAGAATCTGATTTTCGATGCCAATCAAGATACCGAATCATCTCCCCGCGGCGTCGGTGCTGGAGAAAGAGAATATTTTCTTCATGGACGCGGACCGCGCCTATGGGCAGGACATCCGACCGCTCCGGCTTTTGATCCTGAACCTGATGCCGACAAAGTCGGTGACGGAAACGCAGCTTTTGCGGCTTCTTGGCAATACGCCGCTCCAGGTGGAGGCGGATTTCATCTACACGGAATCCTATCTGCCGCAGCATACGTCGATGGATTATCTGGGCGAGTTCTACGGGACTTTCGCCGAGGTGCGGAACAGGAAATACGACGGCTTTCTGATGACGGGGGCGCCCATCGAGCAGATGCCCTTTGAGGAAGTCGCTTACTGGGACGAGCTTTGCGAAATCATGGAATGGTCGAAGACTCACGCGTTTTCGTCGTTCCATATCTGCTGGGGCGCGCAGGCCGGGCTTTACTACCATTACGGCGTGAAAAAGCATCCGGTGGCGCCGAAGGTCTTCGGCGTGTTCCGCCATCATCTCTGCGTCAGGAACGAGAAGCTGTTCCGGGGCTTCGACGACGAGTTCTATGTGCCCCATTCGCGCCATACAGAGGTCTGGCGCGAGGAAATCGAGCGGGTGCCGGAACTGACGATCATGGCGGAAGCTGAGGAGCCCGCAGGGGTTTACTGTGTCGCCGACTTGGAAAACAGCCAGTTTTTCATCACGGGGCACGCCGAGTACGATCCGCTGACGCTGAAAGGCGAGTATGATCGGGATGTGGCGGCGGGGCTGCCCATCAATGTGCCTTGCAACTACTATCCGGACGACGATCCGACGCAGCAGCCCATCGTGCGTTGGCGCAGCGTCGCTAACCTGATGTTCGCGAACTGGCTCAATTATTATGTCTATCAGGA
>CAMVIO010000299.1 GCA_947167555.1 uncultured Selenomonadales bacterium | reverse complement strand
GTGGTACTTCCTGTCCTCCCATTTCGCGAGGATCTTCCGGGTGCAGCCGAGGCTGTAAATGTCGTTGATTTCTTCCCACGACAACCCTTTCTTGATCTCGGACAGCTTCGCTTCATCCCCCCACCATTTTTCAAATTGGTCGCCCAGCTTCATCAGCTTTTCTTTGGGCACATGATAGCTGTCAATGATTTTCGTATGCCACCGTCCGCGATAATCCGTCCCTGCCATCACCAGCCCCGTTTCGTATTGGGAGCCGTCCGTAAAGACCTCGTTTTCCCGCTTGCATTGCAGATTATCCCTGTCCGCGATGCCGTACTGGATGCATGACGAAAGCTGACCGATAACGTAAAAACTGCGATCGCGCCACTCCACATCACTGCGAGGCAAAAGAATGACATCTTCTCCCCCTAATGCCAAGAAAGCGACCTTTTGCCCGTCCATATACAGGTCTAAGCCCTTCCACGCAAAAAAATCCTTCGACGTTTCGCCCATGGTCGCCAAGGCGCGGGCCACGCGCACCTCGTCCTTCGAGTGTGGCTGCAGCCAGTTGGAGAAGCTCTTGGAATCCCTGAACAACTGTGCATTCCGATAATGCCAAGCGGCTAGGCTGCCGATGGAATACTCCGGCACCGGCGCGCAATACTCGATTCCCTTCTCGTCCGCCGCTTTTTCCGCGTCAAAACTGAGCTGACGGCTGCTGAACATATTGATGACGTTTCCGCCGGCCGCTGCCAAAAGCGCCGTGTAAATATTCGCGACAGGAATCAACGCAATAAGTCCCGCCGTCGCAAACCGCGCGTCAGCATCTTTCAACATATCCTCGTTTTCCCAATGCCCCATCTCATGCCCAATCACTCCGGCCAGCGCCGACATTTGGTAAATGTTGCACTTCTTCCAAGGATTCTTGTTCGATGCCGACCAATTTGCCCCGTTGCTGTACGTTTTCAGCGCGAGGCAGTCCATCATGCCTTGGTACACATAAATCTGCCCTCCGCCGTAGCTCATCGCGTTGACGTGGGTATCATCGGAAAGCAGGATACGCTCCAAGCCGCGCTTGTGCCCCGGCGTGCCGTACATCCAGAGCTTGTCCCTGTTGTACGACATGATTCTGTCTTGGATATGCGTGATAATTGCGTCCTCACGGCAGCGATACTTCTCTTCGTACTTCTTCGCCGCTTTCGTGCCGATATTCTTCTCCTGCGCGGACGAAAGGATATGCGCGTCCGCCGTCAAAGGCGCGGAAAACGCCAACGCCGCGCAAATGACCGCCGCGCATTTTTTCCACTTTTTCATCGAATACACCTCAATCTCCATGAGAATCAAAATCCCGGCATGGGAGGCGGCGCCATCGGCGGCTGCATCATCTGTTGCTGCTGCATCATCTGCTGTTGCTGCACCGCTTGATTGTGCATCTGCACGGCCTGATTGTGCATACGCACTGCGTCGTCATGTGCCTGTTGATGCATCAGGAACTATTTACCCAACAGATACTCGTACCGATAGTTTGCATATCCCTCAAAATGCGGGCATTTGGGATCCACCATCGTAAACGTGTGACGACGTTCTTCGCCTGCCGGAATGTATAAATTCACATTGTCAAACTTCCCCCAGTCCGACCCCATGAAGCTCCCATTAGATTCATAGAATTCAACCGCAATGACGGCCTCTTTAATCGTAACCCCTTCACCGCTATTATTGCTTATCGTCGTGAACAGCTCCACCTTTCCCCCAGGCATACGGAAACCCGTCACTTCAAGCACAACATTTTCCAGCTTGTTCTTGACCGTCAGTTCTTGCTGTTCTTGTGGTTGCTGCTGTTTTTGCTCCTGCGGTTGTTTCTGCTCCTGCTTTGGCTGCAGCGTCGGTTTTTCCTGCTTGGTCTGCGCCGCAGGGGGCGAAGCCGTAGTCTTCTTTTCTCCGCCTCCCCCGCAGCCGAAGGACGCAAAGAGCGGCGCAGCAGCAAGACCGATAGCGATTGATTGTTTGAGATTCATGCTTATCATCCTTTCTTTATATAATTATGTAATGCAATGCCGTATTTTATGAATCCGCCATACAATTCGCGCTCAAATTGCAATGTCATTTCGGGACGTTCTCAAAAATTTTATGAAGCATTTCATAGATGGACGGAGGATCTGACCAAACCTTCAAATATTTACCAGTACCCAATGTTTTTTCAATCCCACCTAACTGGTTTTGCATATTATAAAAGTCGTTTTTAACCATATTCAGATCGCCCAATATATACAAGAGCAAAAAGAGAATAATAATATTTAAGACAAGCAGAAAAAACATCATGCAACCTTCTTGGGATACGGGAGTCTTGGGCTTGTCCGGCGTTGCCCCTCCCTCAAGCTGCGTACCGCAGGAACAGCAGAATTTCGCACCTTCCGCATTGTCGAACCCGCAATTTTTGCAAATCATTTTTCTTCCCCCTTCTACCGAACCCATACGCCTTTGCTTTGCAAGGCAATCTTGACTTTCTCCTTCATTTCCCGCGAAATCTGCCGCGAATCGTGAACCATGCCATAGCCCGCCCGGAGCTTATTGTATATGGCGGGATAGTTCGGTATGACCGCGCTCTCCACGAAGCGGCAAAATTCCTCCGCGCCTTCGTCGGTCAGATTTTTGCCCAACGCCGCGACCGCCGCTCCAATCGTCAAAAAGCCGTAGGCTTGCCGAAGTCCCTGAAAAACGCCGATGCCAATCAGCAAAGCGACAATAAAATTGAAATTTTCGCGTAAAAAATCATGGATCGCCATATCAAATCCTCCTCCTGTTTCCGCACGAAAAAAGCCCTCTTCCGCAAACAGGCGCACTACGGGAAAATTTTTCCCGCGACGTCCCACGTAAAAGAGAGCTTTTGTTCCATATTAAATTCATGGTGGGCTACGGCAATGTCCACTGGCGCGAAGCGCCTGCCCCCCCCCCCCCGGACAGCGGAGGGCGCAAAAAACCGTTGCCGTGCCGTCATGCTGCTTGCCTCCTTTTTCTCTCTGCAATGTTTTTATGAGGATATTTCGACACAAGCAGAAAAAATCCTGCTTGGCAAAATTAGAATCCGATTACAGGATATTTAGAAAACATTTAGAAACCACATTGGCAATCAAAACACCGACATCTTGCAACGAAAAACATCAGCGGCATCTTATATGTATTGTTATTGACAACCCTCCCATGCCGTGATACTTTTATAGCGTAGCTTTTCGATAGGAATAAGCTATGATTTGAAGCAAGAAGGAGCAAGACAACATGATTCACGAAGCCATCGAAAAAATCGTCAGCACAAAGGACCTGACCTATGACGAGGCTTACTCCGTCATG
>CAMVIO010000298.1 GCA_947167555.1 uncultured Selenomonadales bacterium | reverse complement strand
GTCAAGCTTGTGCTTATCTTACCACACTTGCCGCCGTTTTGCATTCTATTGTAAAGCTACCACAGGAATACTGGACGGAAAACATATCCTGTGCTATGCTTTCCATAAAAATCTTTGATATGAGCCGGGAGATTAACATCATGTGGAAATTTGAATCCTACCTCAAAGAGCATAAAATTGCAATGCTCGACATCGGCGAATGCCTGGCCGAGCAATATGAAAATATCGACACATGGCCTATTTACCGGCCCTTGACCAAACGTTCAGACAAAAATTTATTCAAGCTATACGAACATTTGCCCCACTGCATAAAACGAAAAATCGACGGCAGCAGATGGTACGGCAAATGGCAGCACCATATCGCCGATTACGATACTATTATCATCGGCAACTCTTTGCGCGGCCGGGACATCATCGAATATATCCAAAAACGCAATCCAACAGCGCGCATCATCGTGTACTACACCTCCATCATTGACGAAGGCAACAGAAAAGACCCGCGCCGATACGCGGGCCTCGGCATAGAATTTTGCACCTTTGACAAAGGCGACAGCGAACGCCTTGGAATCCGTTATCTACCTTATTACTATAGGCCGTTGTCCAGATCTTTGGCAGAACTACGCAAAAAAGACGCCTCTCTCCAACCTAAACAAGACGTATTTTTTGTCGGCATGGCCTACGACCGAGCAGAAAAGCTGGTCAAAATGCATGAAATCTTCCAAGAGCAAGGCGTCACAGACAAACTGGTCATCGTAAAAAATCCCCATCAACACTATGAAGCACGTATTGCGAAACACCTGACTGCAACCCATATGACCTACAATGAAGTCATCGAAGAAATACGCCAAAGCCGATGCATTCTGGAAATCGTCCAAGGCGGCCAACAAGGCATGAGTCTCCGCCCAATGGAAGCAGCCGCTTTTCAAAGAAAACTAATTACCGACAACAAAAACACAATCAACTATGATCTATACACGCCGGACAACATCTTCATTATCGGTATAGACCCCATCGAAAAAATAAAAGACTTCATCAGGAGCCCATATATTCCGCTCCCCGACGAAGTCCTCGAGCAATACACCCCACAGTATTGGCTGGATGCACTGATGCAATAAGATAATTTACAACTTCCCTTTCAAAATGCGCCGCAACGATTCCCGATGCAAATGCATCTCGTCTATGAAATCTGTCCCAGATACTCCACACTGTGCGGGATCGTATGAACCGGCCACGGTGATATCGTTTTCCGCTGCGAGCTTCTTGACTACTTTCTCCGTTTCTAATGCCTTCTCATACCGCCCCGTGTGCTCCATATACGAGTACGCAATTGGGTGATACGGCGTCAAGAAAAGGACTATCTCAACATTCTGTGCCTTCAAATATGACAGGAACTCTTGCAATTCCGTTTTCTCACCGTCATCATAATTTTCCAGAGCGTCAATGCGCTTTGTAATATACTGCCGCGCTGCCGCATCTGCATCCTTTGTCCGTTCCTTTTCCGACTCAATATGCGCCCCGTCAGGAAGGACAACAGCCGCATTCGCCGGTATCGACATTATGTCGGCGGCGATACAATACCCACGTTCACCGCCCGTTGCGCGGTCTTTTTTTATTTTTTCGACCGACGCCATAAAATACGGCCAAGAAATCAACTGGCTGTATTTTTCGAGAAATAACTCTCCGGTATTCGACTTGTCATGAGAGATTCGCGCCTTGCCATAAGTGTACGCATCTGCAATGGACCGCCAACGCGATTCATGATGATTGCGATTCAGCAACCAGGCGTCAACGCCAATAATTACCTTCTTCGGCGCCCCATGCCACCGCTCATATAAAAAATACAGCGCGACGTCATCCCTCAAAGACGCCCCGGAAACACTGTAATTATGGAACGACTGCTTTGGAAACAATTCCTGTCCAATCCCCATGCTCCTGCTGGACCCGAGTGTAATAACATCATACGAATGATCGTCATTTTCAATCAGATACTTCTGAAGCAACCGTTCATCGAAATTCTGCGTAACGGCAACGGCATGCCCATCTAAAAGCCAATCTCCGCAACACTTCAACATCCGATCCTTCCCAAAAATATTCCCTGGATCTATCGCATAATTAAAAATCGCAACCGCGCCAAGCAGACAGAATGTAATAGCCAGCGACCAAATTACATAACGTTTATACGGCATAAATCCAGCTCCTAAAACTGAAAATACAAAAATGGGGAATTCTTCGCAATGTGCAAAATACCAACCGCAAGGCTTAACGCCATAGCCACGCTCCATTTCCAATCCGTCTTCATAAACTCTAACGGGTTCGGCAAAAATCGAAGCGCCAACAGAAGAACCGCCAACGTCCCCAACGCCCGCTCCAAATGCACCTGCATCATCCATGGCGCAAATGAGATTCCAACCGATTGCAAAAATGCTAAATCTTTCGCATTCTTGGCTGGCAACACGATATTTCCTACATCCGCCATCGACGATAGTACAGCCACCGCATCATACAGACTCTCCGCACGGAAAAACACCCAGCATATAGTCACACACAGAAAAGTCAGCCCCCAATTCACGACTTTCGGCAAATGCACGTTCAGCCGCCGCCACTGATGATTGATCATCAAAAGAACTCCATGAATGCCGCCCCAAAGCACAAATGTCCAGCCCGCGCCATGCCACAATCCAATCAACAACATGCTCAAAAACAAATTCCGCATTTTCTTCAACTCGCCGCCTCGATTGCCACCCATCGGAATATACAGATAATCCTTCACCCAAAGCCCGAGCGTCATGTGCCAGCAACGCCAGAAATCAATAATACTCGTTGCTTGGTACGGGGAATTAAAGTTGACGGGGAACCGCAGATTAAACATCAGCCCAAGACCAATCGCCATCTCGCTATATCCGGAAAAATCGAAATAAAGCTGGAACGTATAGCTAAGCGCGCCAATCCACGCCTCCAAAAATGTCAACGAATCTGCCCGTGAGAAAACGTCGCCCACCCATGGCGACAAAGAATCCGCAATAACCGTCTTCTTAAAAAGCCCCATCGCAAAAATCGTAAGACCATAGGCAATATTCTTGTAATCGACGGCAAAATTCTTTTCCTCCGTAAACTGCGGAAGCATATCCCGATGGCGAATGATCGGCCCCGCAATCAAATGTGGAAAAATAGTCACAAACTCGCAATAGGTCAAAAAAGCGTGCGTCGCTGCCTCTCCCCGATACTCCTCCACCAAATACGCGGTCTGCGTAAAGGTGAAAAACGATATTCCCAATGGCAGGACAATTTGCGGAACATCAAAAACTGCGTCCCCAGACAAAGCATTA
>CAMVIO010000297.1 GCA_947167555.1 uncultured Selenomonadales bacterium | reverse complement strand
TCCCATAAAGAAATACGATATCGGAGTCGCGACGATTCTCGGCGACGGCAAATAAGAGACAAAGAATCAAGGGGGGAATATCGGATGTCCGTTTACAAGTGCAGAATCTGCGGATTCATTTTCGACGAGGCGAAAGAAGGGCGGAAGATTTCGGAGCTCGACGCCTGCCCGGTCTGCAAGCAGTCCGTGGAAAACTTCGAGAAAATCGCGGAGGCGGGGGAGAGCGCGCCTGCGGCTGCGGGGAGCGCACCGGGCTACGACGCCCGATTCGCGCGAAAGGACCCTTCGGCCCGTTTCATGGAGGAGATCCACCAGATGGCGACTACGGGCAAGAGCCTGTCCGGTTCCATGGGGACGCTGATGCCTATGCCGGGTTGGGACGAGCTTTTGCTTTTGGGGGCGCAGCTTGATCCGGCGCCGCTGGACGACGACGCGCCGGTGGAGACGCGGACGGTAATCGGCAAGCACGCGAGGCAGCCGATGGTGCTGGAAAGCCCCGTCTATGTTTCCCATATGTCTTTCGGCGCGCTTTCCCGGGAGGCGAAGATCGCGCTGTCGAAAGGCTCGGCGATGGCAAAGACCGCCATGTGCAGCGGAGAGGGCGGCATCCTGCCGGAGGAGCGGGCGGCGGCCTACAAGTACATTTTTGAGTATATCCCGAACAAGTACAGCGTTACCGACGAAAATCTCCGGGCCGCCGACGCCATCGAGATCAAGATTGGACAGGGAACGAAGCCGGGCATGGGCGGTCATCTGCCGGGGGAAAAGGTAACGACGGAAATCGCGGCGCTGCGGGGCAAGAAGCCCGGGGAGGACGTGCAGAGCCCGAGCCGGTTCCCGGAAATCAATTCCAGGGAAGATTTGAAAGCGATGGTGGACGAGCTGCGGACGCGCTCCGACGGCCGCCCTGTCGGCATAAAGATTGCCGCTGGGCATCTGGAAGCCGACCTTGCCCACTGCGTTTACGCGGCGCCGGATTTCATCACCATCGACGGGCGCGGCGGCGCCACCGGCTCCAGTCCGCTGCTGCTTCGCGAGGCGACTACCGTGCCGACGCTGTTTGCGCTGGCGCGGGCGCGAAAATATCTGGATGCGGCAGGCTCCGACATTTCACTGGTGATTACCGGCGGCCTGCGGGTGTCGTCAGACTTTGCGAAAGCGTTGGCGTTGGGCGCCGACGCCATAGCCATTGCCAGCGCCGCGCTGATTGCCGCCGCCTGCCAGCAGTACCGCATCTGCGGCACAGGGAACTGCCCCGTGGGCGTCGCGACGCAAAATCCGGAGCTCCGGGCGCGCCTCGACGTGGAAGCCGCCGCGAAACGGGTGGCGAATTTCCTGAACGTATCCCTGGCCGAACTGAGAACCTTTGCCCGCGTCACGGGCCATAGTTCCGTTCACGACCTAGGGCGCGGCGATCTTGTCGCGCTTCGCCGTGAGATAGCCGACGCCGTGGGCGTTCCATTCGCCGGGGACGCGTTCCCCGACGCACGGAATCATGCAATGCCGCAAAATAAGAAAGGAGCGAAAACCACCATGAAATTCAAATGCAAGATCTGCGGAGAAATTTTCGAGGCCCCCAGCGCCGCCGAGGCGGTATGCCCACGCTGCAAGGCGACGGGAGACAATCTGGAACCGCTGGCCGACGCGCCGGAAAACAAATACGCGGGAACCCAGACGGAAAAGAATCTTGAAGCCGCTTTCGCGGGGGAATCCGGCGCGCGGAACAAATACACCTACTTCGCGTCGGTGGCCAAGAAGGAAGGCTATGAGCAGATTGCGGCGCTGTTCCTGAAGACGGCGGACAACGAGAAGGAACACGCGAAGATGTGGTTCAGGGAACTGAACGGCATCGGCAACACCGCCGAGAATCTGGCTTCCGCCGCCGACGGCGAGAACTACGAATGGACGGATATGTACGACGGCTTCGCGAAGACGGCGGACAAAGAGGGGTTCCCGGAGCTGGCGGCGAAATTCCGCATGGTGGCCGCCATCGAGAAGCATCACGAGGAACGTTATCGCGCGCTTTTGAAGAACGTGGAGCTGCAGGAAGTCTTCAAGAAGAGCGAAGTCAAGGTCTGGGAGTGCCGGAACTGCGGCCATATCGTCGTTGGCGTCGCCGCGCCGGAAATCTGCCCGGTCTGCGCCCATCCCCAGTCGTTCTTCGAGATCAACGCCGAAAATTATTGACGGCAAAAAAGGGCTGTCGCATAAAATATTTGGAGTAAAAATTTTTGACTCCAAATATTTTCATAACAAAAACAGACCAGAAAAATCGCATATAAGACAAGGACTTCACGGATTCACAGAATAATTCATGATTACAAAAAGGGGCTGCCGCAAGAAGAAAATCATCTTCCCGCGACAGCCTCTGCTGTTTTTCTCAGCCTTCGTTGTTTTCGTTGCCCCAGCAGTACCCGCCGCCATAGCCTCCGCCGCAGCCGTAGCCGCCGCGTCCTCCGCGGCCGCCGCCGTAGTACCCGCCGCCGCAATGCGCGTAGCTCGTCTCGACAGCCGGAGTGTTGTCCCCGCAGAACCCGCGATCCGGCGTCGCCGCCAGCGCCGTCCCCGTCGAACCGATCACCATTGCCGCCATAGCCGCCAACATCATTTTCTTCATTTGAATCATCCTTTCTTTTTGCAGAGAAGTTTTCTTTGATGGTTTGAAGTATAAAGGACGATTGTGTCGGAAGTGTGTCGAAACGAAAAAATTATTCGTCCAACATGATTTTTCCTTTTTTCGCTTTTGCTCTAAGCCGTGCAAGCTGCTCCTTCTCAATTTGTTGGATACTTTTTTCCGGCTTGGAGGTTGCCCCCGCTTCCACGATTTTGCTGACCTCGGAAAAATCGTTTGAAACGCTGTGCCCGCTGTTCTCGCAGGCTATCATTGCCCTGCCAATCACTTTGCTAAAGTTTCTCCATTGTGTGTAATCAAGTGCAATTGCCAGTTTGCGTGCACTCCAAAACTCAGAGCCGTCTGCACGAACCTGTTTAATATCTTCAAATTTCTTATATTCTTTCACATTTAGTTTTCTCATGGACTTTCCTCCGTATAGGAACCAGATAAATAGAACGTTTCAGTGGTTTTATAATAAGCGGATTCGGGAACGGTCCGTTTCGTCAAATGATTTCACACACACATTTGAAAATATTATCCCCTTTATGCAAATATATTTCAAATTCTATAGAAACATTTTTGTTTGATTATTCAAGCGGGAAAGCGGACCGCGACGGGACATAAAAAGGAAGCGATTGCCGGTTACGCGACGACAGGCGAACCCGGGGTGCCGGGACGAAGCAGGCTATGATAGGCACGGCGATACGCGGGAACCA
>CAMVIO010000296.1 GCA_947167555.1 uncultured Selenomonadales bacterium | reverse complement strand
TAGGCGAACAGCACACCGTCATAGCAGGATTTGCCGATACGGAGCATTCCCTTCGCGCCCGCCGTCTGCGCGTCGGCAAGGCAAAGCGCCTGCGCCGTCCGCTCCGGCGAAAGGCCGAGGGCACGGGCGGCAGACGCGGCGGCAACCTTCCCGGCGGAGTTTTCCGCTTCGCCGAGCCGGGCGGCGAGTTCAGCGCCCGCGGCAATCGCCGCCAACAGTTCGCGCCCGCTTTTGTGCTCCTTTTCTGCGACGGAAAACGCGGGCGCAACGAGCGCCGCGAGCTTTTCGTCGCTTCCCGCCGCCGCGCCGTTCAAAAACGCCGCGTGCATCGCCGCCGCCCGCTGGCGGTTCGTGCCGAAGAGCGTTGAGTCGGTCGCGCCGTCCGTGGGCAGAACCGTTTCCCGCAAAATCCGCGCGGGCTGCTCTTGGCTGCCGCGAAGCGCCGCGCCGAGCCAATCCAATACGCGTTGCTTCGCCGCCCATACGGCGACTTCCGGCAAATCCTCATAGCGGAGTTTGGCGATACCTTCCGCAAGTGTCTTGGCTTCCTTCATAAAGAACACCTCCCCGCATCAAAACGCGTTGCCGCCGTGGTACTCGCCGAAAACTTCCTTCATCGCGCCGCAAATTTCGCCGAGCGTCGCGTAAGTCTTGACCGCCTTGATGAGATACGGCATCGTGTTTTCCGTGCCCCGGCAGGCTTCCTTCAGCGCGCCGAGCGCGGCGTCCACGGCGGCGTTGTCCCGCTCCGCCTTGACACGGTTCGTGTGGGCGATTTGCCGCTCCGCCACGCTGAGGTCGGCCACCACGTTGTCCTCCTTGATGGACTCGTGGTCGTTGGCGAACTTGTTGACGCCGATGACCGTGCGCTCGCCGCTTTCGATTTCCTGCTGGTATTTGTAGGCGTGCGCCGCCATTTCCGACTGCATATAGCCCTTTTCGATGGCCGCGACCGCGCCGCCCATTTTGTCGATGTTTTGGATATAGTCCCACGCCGCCTGCTCGATCTGGTCGGTGAGGGCCTCGACGTAGTAAGAGCCCGCCATCGGGTCGATGGTTTCCGTCACGCCGCTTTCGAGGGCGATGAGTTGCTGGGTGCGGAGCGCCAGCGTCGCCGATTCCTCCGTGGGAAGCGCCAGCGCCTCGTCGTAGGCGCAGCACGCCATGGACTGGATGCCGCCCAGGACCGCGCTCATGGCCTGCCATGTGATGCGGGCGACGTTGTTCAGCGGCTGCTGCGCCGTCAGCACGCTGCCCGCCGTGTGGACGTGGACGCGGAGCATCATCGCTTTCGGCACCGTCGCGCCGAACCGCTCCTTCATCAGCCGCGCCCAGAGGCGACGGGCGGCGCGGAACTTTGCGATTTCAAAGAAGAAATTCAGCCCTGCCGTGAAAATCCACGAGATGCCCGGCGCGAATTTGTCCACCTTCTGCCCCGCTTTGATCGCCGCCTCGATATAGGCGATGGCGTTGGAGAACGCGAAGGCGATTTCCTGGATGTCGGAGGCGCCCGCCTCGCGGATATGGTACGCGCCGACGCTGATGGTGTTCCACTTCGGGATGTTTTGCGAGCAATAGGCGAAAGTGTCCGTCACGAGGCGCATGGATGGGCGCGGCGGGAAGATATAAGTGCCGCGCGCGATGTATTCCTTCAGGATGTCGTTCTGGATCGTGCCGCGCAAGTCGGCGGGCGCGACGCCCTGCTGCTCCGCCACCGCGACGTACATCGCGAGCAGCACCGCCGCCGGGCCGTTGATGGTCATGGAGGTGGAGACTTTTCCCAGCGGAATGCCGTCAAAAAGTTTTTCCATATCCTTCAGCGAGTCGATAGCGACGCCGACCTTGCCCACCTCGCCGTGGCTCAAAGCGTCGTCGGAGTCGAGGCCGATCTGCGTCGGCAGGTCCATCGCGACGGAAAGTCCCGTCTGCCCCGCGTTCAGCAAATATTTGTAGCGGGCGTTCGTCTCCTCGGCGGTGGCGAACCCGGCGTAAGCGCGCATCGTCCAGAGCCGCCCCCGGTACATCGTCGGCTGCACGCCGCGGGTAAACGGATACTCGCCGGGGAAGCCCAGCTTTTCATTGTAATCCCCTTCGCCCACATCGAGGGGCGTATAAAGACGCTTCGCGTCGAACTTCTTGCGCTCCGGAAATTTTTCGCAAGCCTTCTGAACCGTGGCGTCGTATCGTTTCAAACCTTCCTGTATCGCGGTGTTGTTTGCTGTCGTCATTTTCGTTTCCTCCTGTTTTTTCCTATATAGAATGTCCAATCATGCCGAAGTCTTTTTCATCGTCCCCGTGGCACGGAGACGCTCGTGCATGGAAAAGGCCCGCGAGAGCGCCACAGGCTCATGCCCGGGAAAGGAACGCACGCTGTATTCCAGATAATCGAGCAGCTCCGCCCGGAAATCGGGATGGGCGCATTTCTCGATGATGAGCCGCGCGCGTCTCACCGGGGGTAGGCCGCGCACGTCGGCGACGCCCTGCTCCGTGATGAAAACCATCGTGTCGTGCTCCGTGTGGTCGGCGTGAGTCACCATCGGCACCACTTTGGAAATCGCGCCGTTCTTGCCCGTGGACGGCGAATTGAAAATCGTCAAGTAGCCGTTCCGCATATAGTCGCCGCTGCCGCCGATGCCGTTCATCATCTTCATGCCCATGACGTGGGTGGAGTTCGCCTGCCCGTAGATGTCGAACTCAATCGGCGTGTTCAGCGAAATGACGCCGAGCCGCCGGATGACCTCCGGCGAATTGCTGATGTCGAGTGGACGGAGCACAATCGCCCGGTTGTAAAGCTCCGGCTCCTTTGCGTACATCTCGCGCACATGCGCCGACGGCGTGAACGCGCAGCCGGACGCTTTCGCGATTTTTCCCGACTTGATCAGCTCGAACACGGAATCCTGCAAAATCTCCGAATACATTTCGAGATTCTCGAACCGCGACTTTTCAAGGCCCAGCAGCACGGCGTTGGCAATGCTGCCCACGCCGGACTGGAGGGGGAGCATCCGGTCTTTCGGGAGCCGCCCGTGCCGCTGCTCATTCTCCACAAACTCCACAAGGTTCGCGGCACTCTTGATTTCGTCCTCTCCGGGCGGCGTCAAGTTCCGCACATGGTCCACGATGTCCGACTCCACGATGCAGTCGATGCGGTCGACGCCGCATTTCACATAAGGGCTGCCGATGCGGTCGCCGACGTGGTAAATCGGGATCTCCGAGCGGCCGGGCGGCGGGTCGCAGATATAAATGTCATGGATACCCTCGATTTCAAGCGGTATGGTCGTATTGACCTCGACGATGATATGTTTCGCGTGCTTGACGAACATCGGGAGATTCCCGACGCC
>CAMVIO010000295.1 GCA_947167555.1 uncultured Selenomonadales bacterium | reverse complement strand
GACGGCGCTGGGCGTCGATTCCTCGATGATGAACAACACCGTCAAGTCGCAGGAGGACATCGTCGAGCAGGTTACCCAGTGGCGGACTTCCGTCGCGGGCGTGAACTGGGACGAGGAGCTGACGAACATGATTATGTTCCAGCAGGGCTATGCCGCTTGCTCGCGGTGCCTGACGACGATGGACGAGATGCTGGACCGCCTGATCAATTCGACGGGCGTCGTGGGAAGGTAAGGTGAGCTAAGATGCGCGTAGGCAGCCTCCAAATGACAACGAGGTACATGACCCAACTGAACCGCAGCTATGCAAACCAAGCGAACCTCATGGAGCAGGGCGACGGCGCGAAGCTGCACCGCCCCTCGGACAACGCCATCGGATACTCGAAATATCTGCGATTCAACACCTCCTACGGTGAAAACGACCAATACCAGTACAACATCAAGACCGCCGTTTCGTGGATGAAGAACACGGACGCCGCGCTGGTGGATATGGCGGACGCCATGAAGACCGTCGTGGAAAAGGCGAACCAAGCCCAAGGCACGAACACCGCCTCGGATATGAAAGCTATCGCCAGCGAAATGCTGGTGCAGGTGCAGCAGTGCGTTTCCGACGCGAATACGCAGGTCAACGGCCGCTATCTGTTCGCGGGACAGGCGGACTTGATCCAGCCCTATACCATCTCGAACGACAAATACGAGCGGGGGCTCACGAAAACGCTCGACGACAAGCAGGCGGATTTTTTCAATGATGCCTCAAAGTCCGGCGACCTCACGCAAATGCTGACGTTGGAGGGCGACGACGGGAACACGTATTATCTGAACACGAAAACGGGAAAAGTATACAGCAAGGACTTCGTGGATGAAGACTACAAGGACAAGGTTGCGCAAGGGCAGGAGCATGCGGTCGACGCCGACGCGGCGGGGGAGATTTCCGGCTGGGGCGGCTCTACGGACGTGTCCAAGTATTTCGATTCGCGCGGTGTCATCAACGCGGCAGGAAAGAGCTTCAGTTCGAACGTCACGGTGGGCGGCAGCAAGGTCACGATGACCTTCGCCACCGTCAACCAGTACATCGTGACCTACCAAGGCGACAGGAAGCAGTTCTCGATGGTCAAGGAAAACGGCGCGGCCCAGCCCGCCACCGACTCGGTGAACGCCGGCGGCGTCGATATCGCGGGTTCCAGCATTTTCGACAACGAGGATTCCGGCAACGAGATCTCCGGCGCCAACGCGTTCAACGACCTTTTGACCGTTGTCGCCATGTGCGAGCGGGACGACAGCCGTTGGATGAGCTCGGACAGCAAGACGCTGGCGAACAATTCCTTCAACACTATCAATATCGCCCAGACGGTGGTCGCGGCACGCCAGCAGGTCTATTCGGACTGCGAGGAAATGCTGGCCACCCAGAGCGAGACAATCCTTGAGGACATTACCAACGTCTACGCTACAGACGTGGCGAAGCTGGCGGTGGACCTGATGACGGCGCAGACCATCTACAATCTGTCCCTGTCCTTCGGCTCCCGCGTCATCCCGCCGACATTGGCGGACTATATGTAAAGGGATAAAGGAGAACAACCATGCGTATAGGCAGCTACAACACCACGGTGCGGTACCGGAATTCCATCAACCGCACATACGAAGACCAGACGAAGCTGATCGAGCTGAGCGACGGCTCGAAGCTCCATCGCCCTTCGGACGACTGCGTCAACTACTCGAAGTATCTGCGCCACAGCGTCACCTACAGCGAGAACAACCAATATCAGACGAACGTCCAGACCGCGATTTCGTGGATGAAAAACACGGACGCCGCCCTCGTCGATATGACGAGCGCGTTCTCGAAGATCGTGGTGAAGTCGAACCAGGCGGACGGCTCGAACTCCGACGCGGATATGCGCGCCATCGCGGGCGAGATGCTCGTGCAGGCGCAGCAGGCGGTCGCCGACGCGAATACGAACGTCAACGGGCGCTACCTATTCTCCGGGCAGGCGGATCTCGTGCAGCCTTATGAAATCTCGAAGGAGAAGTATGAACGCGGCATCGCGAAGACTCTTGACGACAAGCAGGCGGCGTTTTTCAGTGATGCCACGAAGTCCAGCGATGTGGTGCAGATGCTGACCTTGGAGGGCAGCGACGGAAGCACCTATTACCTGAATACGCAGACAGGCAATGTTTATACGAAGGATTTCGTGGAGGAAGGTTACAAGGAAAAAATCGCGCAGGGACAGACGTATGTAAAAGATGCCGATCGTGCGTCTGTATTGGCTGATGGTTCCAGCTTCATGGTTTCCAGCTTTTTCCAGAATACGGGCGTCAGGCGCACTGATGCTGTCGTCACCGAAGAAGGCGTAGAGAAGACGATGAATTTCGGCGCTACCATTGCGGGAAAGACAACCTATGATGCGTCCGGTACCCCAGTGTGGGGAAAAAGCGTATATGCGGATACGGATTTAGTTGTATTCGATGCGAATGGCTATAACCGCACCATTCCGGCGGGAACTAAGACTGCCCAATTGTGGGACGGCGAGACGGCGTATGTCGGCGGCAAGGCCGATGGCAACGATCCCGATTCGCTTACCGGGGTAGTCTATGACAAAAACAAGAACTGGTATAAATTCTCCACTGTATCCCAAAACATTGTCACCTATAGCGGCGACCGGAAGCAGTTCTCGATGGTCAAGGAAAACGGCTCGGTGCAGCCATCCTCCGATACGGTCAACGCGTCAGGCCTCGAGATCGCGGGCCGAGGCATTTTCGACAATGCGGATTCCGGCAACGAGGTTTCCGCCGCCAACGCATTTAATGACATGTTTACAGTCTACGCCATGTGCGAGCACGGCAGAACGACGGAAAATGGAAAGGGAAAGGCGGGGCCGGAAAGCAACTGGATGAACTCGGACGGCAAGACGCTGGCGAACGCCGCCTACAACACGGTCAACAGCGCCCAGACGAAGATCGCGTCGCGCCAATCTGTCTACCGGGACTGCCAAGCCATGCTGACGACGCAGAACCAGCAAATCCTCGGCGACATCACTGACGTTCATTCCACCGACGTCGCGAAGCTGGCGGTGGACATGATGAAGTCGCAGACGGTCTACAATCTCTCGCTGAACGTCGGCGCGAGAATCTTGCCCCAGACGCTCACGGATTACTTGCGGTAAACACTTGTAATTTTCTGTGAAAAAGAGTAGAATATAGACGGGAAAATCTGCCAAGGAAGGAGCTGGTTGCAATGCTCTATCTGAACACGCGCCATACGCTCCCGCGCATCGGCATCGACATGGCGGCGTCGACCCTTTCGAGCCGCATCCAGAAGCCGACCGTGGACAGCGCGTATCATGCGCCGCGTTCG
>CAMVIO010000294.1 GCA_947167555.1 uncultured Selenomonadales bacterium | reverse complement strand
CTTTGTTCAGGCAGACGAACATCGCCTTGCCCGTCGTCCACAGGTCACTGTAATGGCGCGCGAAATCACGGGCGATGGCGCGCAGCCGGGGCTCCGCCATCAGGATATGAACCTCCCGTTCAAACTCGTGCATCGCCTTTTCCGCCTGATCCGGGTCCAAATCCGCCGCTTCGATGGCGTCGAGAATCTTGTCCGTGATATCCGGGTTCTGGATTTCCTTCATCTTATCCGCCCGGTTCTCATAGTAAAGCGGCACCGTGGCCTTATCCTCCACGGCCCGTTTGAAATCGTACACGGAAATATACCCGCCGAAGGTCCGCGCTGTGATCTCATCGGCGGAAAGCAGCGGCGTCCCGGTAAAGCCGATCCGGGAGGCCGTCGGCAAAAGGCGGGCGAGATTATCCGCGAACACTCCGTATTGGCTGCGGTGCGCTTCGTCCGACATAATCAGGATATCGTGATCCGGGAGAATCGGCGGCTCATCCGGTCGATTGAATTTCTGGATCAGCGTGAAGATATAGCTCGGATTCCCCTTCAGCTTCTGCACCAAATCCAGGCCGCCGGTGGCCATATAGGCTTTCGCCTCGGAATTGCCCAGCATCCCGCAGGCCTCGAACGTCCCGGCAATCTGCTTATTGAGCTCGTCCCGATCCGTCAGAATGACAATCGTGGGCGAGCCGGGGAACTTCCGCCGAATCTTCTTCGCCATGAAAAGCATCGAATAGCTTTTCCCCGAGCCCTGCGTGTGCCAGAACACGCCCAGCTTTCCGTCCCGCAGCTTGCGTTCCCCGTAGGCGCGGACAGCTTCGTTGACGCCGAGGTACTGATGATTGCGGGCGAGAATCTTCACCGTGCGGCCGTCCGAATGGTCATACAGGATAAAGTTTTCCAGCAGATCGAGGAAGTTTTCTTTCCGGCAGATCCCGCGCAGCATCGTTGGAAGCGCCACGCTGCCCGCATCCTCCTCGGTCAGGCGCTTCCATTCGTGGAAGAACTCGTACTTGCTGCCCAGCGTGCCCACCTTGGCCTCCATGCCGTTGGACAGCATCAGGAACGCGTTGAAATAAAACAACTGCGGGATGGTATCGAGATAATCCGTATAATTATTCGTGTAGGCGTCTTCCACATCCACGTCGTTGCGTTTCAGCTCGATGAAAAGCAGCGGCAGCCCGTTCACGAAGCCCACGATGTCCGTGCGGCGACGGTGCAAGTCCCCGTGAATCTTCATTTCCTTCACCGCGAGGAAATCGTTGTTGTCCGGCACGTTGAAATCAATCAGCGTTGCCAGCTTCGTCTCTGTCCGGCCGCCCGGCTTTTTCACCGTCACCGGTACGCCGTCCCGTATCAGGCCATACTTCTTCTCGTTTGTCTGAAGCAGGGAATCCGAAGCCAACTGGCCGTCGAGAGCGTCGCACGCCGCCTGTATCTGCGCCTCGTTCATCCAAGGGTTGAGCTTTTGGAGAGCTTTCCGCACCGAGCGCCAAAGGACGATTTCGCGGTAATCCTTGCGTCCGAGGGTTCCGTTCGGGCCGAGGGTTTCCTGATTGTAGGCATAGACTACGTTCCAGCCCAGCTCGTCATGCAATAACGCAGCAGCGCTGTCCTGCACTAATACGTTTTCGGAGTATTCGTAGGACATGATTCACCCTCCTAATCCTCTATCGCGTGATACAGTGCCAGTTTTAGCTCTTCGTCCAAATCAAAAGTCCCATCCAAAACCGCCGTCATAATCTCATGCAGCAATTCCTTGTCAATATTGCCCGCAGCCACATGATAACTGATATTTTCCATGATGGAGAAAAAAGTCTTTGCCGTCGCAAGATACCCATTAAGCAACAAAAATTGTGCGGACAGCGTAATCGCAAGCCGTTTGTTTCCGTCGGCAAAACAATGGAATTTACAGGTGCAGAAAAATAAATGCGTCAGTTTGTCCACAAAATCAGGATAATAATCGTCGTTTTGGATATGCTGCAAAACGCTTTCCAACCGTCCCAAATCCAGCGGAGCATCGACACCGCCTCCGCTGTATTGGATTGTTTTAGCGTGTATATCCTTTGCCTGCTCCAGCGTGATATATACGATTTCACTCATCTCATGCCCGCTCTTTCAATCGTTCCAGGACTTCGCGGTTTTCGGCCATCAACCGTTCCAGCTCATCTCCTGTCGCACCAAGGAACTTCTGGAAATCTTCCTTGTCAAGCGGCCTTATATATTCGGACAGACGATAATGAAACGCCTCCCGAAGCGCCATATCCCGGCTCGCCATTTTTGTTCGTCCCCTTTGGATCAATGGTTTCCATAAAGCCATTTTCTCAAAAGAATGGAAAAGCGCTTCCGTTTCTTCCAGCGACAGGATATGACCTTTACGCGACTGTTCCTTTTCGATCGCGTCGGCCAGTCCTGTTTCATAAGCGGCTATAATGTCGAGAATCTCGCTGTAAAAAGTGTCGCGGACCTTATCGCTGGCTTTCAGATCGAGGATTTTTTTATACTCTTTGGCTTTTTCCTTGAAAATGCTCATGTAAATCATATCTGTAAAACGGGCATATTTCATGTGATCGGGCTCAACATACTTTTTCAGGGCGTCCGTGAACTGTCTGCGGTAATTATCCTCCTGCCAAGCGGAAAAGAAATAATCCGTATCCCTTTGATTGATGAATTTCGTTCCGCCGCCGGTCTTACGATTGATAAGATCAATCACGACGTCGAGCATCATTTGACGAAGCGCACGGGCTTTCTCGCTGTCCGAAAGCAGCATTGCCATATTTAGAAAGGCACGGAAATCAAATACAGTCAGTGAGCGGATTTTGCGACCGACATTAATGTCGGTCGCAAATTTTTGGTTGTAAGACTCAATGAAATCGTTCAGACGCTTGCCTTTCAATACTTCATATCCATTTGCAGACAATTCCGATTCATATTCACTGATATAGCGTTCGATTGTCCGTATATCTACTTCAAAGTATTCTGCAATCATATTTTTCGTCGCGTAATATTTATCCTGCCAAAATACCGTTTGCAGATCAATAATCGGCCTTAATTCTTCGATTGCAATCTCATTATTTAAGATATTCTGGCGGTCAAGCCGAGAGTTCGTTAAATCTTTAGCCATGAATACCCTCTCCTCACACTTCGATTTCCCCGGACATCAGCTTCGGGAGCAGCCGGTCGCGGGCTTCTTGCAATTTAACAGTTTGTTCGTCTAACACTTTTATTTTATCGTCAATATCCGATGCCATCTGATTGAATATGCTTTCAATCTTTTCGGAAGGGACAAATAACTTTTGATTATAAAGCTCCTCTTTTGAAACCGACGCAAAAATAGCACCGTTACCAATAAGGTTATCCATGAAA
>CAMVIO010000293.1 GCA_947167555.1 uncultured Selenomonadales bacterium | reverse complement strand
ATATTGTCACGAGGGGCATCACGGAGAGCGACAACGTGATTGTCGAAGGCCTGACCAAATTGCAGGACGGCATGGATCTGCAGATCACGACGGTGACGCCGGATCAGATGGGATTCACGCTTGAGGCGTCGCCTTCCGTTTCGGACCGGAAGTAAGGGATAAGGAGAACAGACAATGTCAAGATTCTTCATAGATCGTCCGATTTTCGCCATCGTCGTCGCTCTCTTGCTGGTCATCATCGGCGCCATTGCGGGCTTTAGCCTGCCAATCGCTCAGTATCCGCAGATCTCGCCGCCGACGGTCAGCGTCCAGACGACCTATACGGGCGCCAGCGGCAAGGTTGTCAACGACACCGTTGCCCAGGTCATTGAGCAGCAGGTCAACGGCACCCAAGGTATGGACTATATGTCCTCCACCTCGGACGACAGCGGCGCCTATACGCTGAACGTCTATTTCGAGCTTGGCACGAACGGCGACATGGACTCGGTGCTGGTGCAGAACAACGTTTCCATCGCAACGTCCAGCCTGCCTTCCGAAGTCACTGCCTACGGCGTCACGACGAAAAAATCGTCCCAGGACATGACGCTGGTCGGCGCGGTTTCTTCGCCGAACGGAAGCTACGACCGGAATTTCATCAAAAACTACCTCGACATTTACCTGATCGACCAGATCAAGCGCGTACACGGCGTCGGCGACGTCAACGTCTTCGCCACCAATTACACGATGCGCGTCTGGCTGAACCCGGACAAGATCGCCGAGCTGGGGATCACGGTTTCCGACGTGGTGAACGCCATCAGAGACCAGAACGTGCAGGCTCCCGGCGGCACGGTGGGCATGATGCCCGCCCCGGATACGCAGGAACGTCAGTACACGGGCATCGTGCAGGGCCGCCTCGAGACGCCGGAGGATTTCCAGCGTGTCATCGTCAAGGCAGGGGAGAGCGGTTCCTTCGTGCGTCTCGGAGACATTGCCCGCATCGCGCCCGGTCAGCTGCAGATTGCCACCGAGACCTCGACGAACGGTGAGGCTTCCGTCGGTTTTGCGGTCATGCTGACCGACGACGCCAATGCGCTGGAGACCGTCAGGGAGGTCAAGAAGGTCATCGAGTCGGCGAAAAAAGATTTCCCGCCGGACATGGCCTATACCGAGATTGTCGACAACACGAAGTTCATCACCGCATCGCTGGCGGAGGTCGTGGAGACCTTTGTCGAGGCGCTTCTGATCGTGCTTGTCGTCGTGTTCGTCTTCCTGCAGAACTGGCGCGCGACGCTGATTCCGATGCTGGCGGTGCCTGTGTCGATGGTCGCGACCTTCATTTCCTTCGTTCCTTTTGGTTTTACCATCAATACGCTGACGCTTTTCGCGATGGTGCTCGCCATCGGCCTCGTCGTCGATGACGCCATCGTCGTCGTCGAGAACGTCGAAGAGCACATGGCAAAGGATAACCTCGGCCCGAAGGAGGCGACGCAGGTCGCCATGGACGAGGTGCAGGGCGCGGTCCTCGGCACGACCTTCGTGCTGGTGGCGGTGTTCGTGCCCGTGGCGTTCCTCGGCGGCATGACGGGCGTGCTTTATAAGCAGTTCGCGCTGACCATGGCGGTTTCCGTCTGTTTCTCGACTTTGACGGCGCTGACGCTGACGCCGGCGCTGTGTGCGACATTGCTGAAACGTCATGAACCGAATGCGAAAAAGAATGGCGTCCTGGACAAATTCTTCGGCATGTTCAACGATTGGTTCGAGCGCGTGAAGAACATTTACACGGACAAGGTCTCTTGGTTCATCGCTCACCAGAAGCTGGCCGCCGTTATCCTCGCTGTGTTCCTGGGCGGTTTTTATGTAATGAACAAACTGGTTCCGACCACCTTCGTGCCGGACGAGGACCAGGGGTATTTCGTTACCTATGTGGCCATGCCGGAAGGCACCTCGCTGAACCGTACCGAGGAAACGGTGAACCGTCTGGGAGAGGAAATAAAGAAACTGGCGGGCGTGGAAAATGTCTTGACCGTTTGCGGCTATGACATCACCACGTCGGCGACGAAGTCCAGTGCGGGCACGATTTTTGTCGGCCTTAATGACTGGGAGAAGCGAGAGTCCAAGGAACTGAGCGTCAATGCCCTCATCGGCAAGATTTTCCGACTGGGTGCGGTGAACTACCCCGAGGCGTCGGTCATCGCATTCAACCCGCCGTCCCTTCCGGGTCTTGGCAACGTCGGCGGCTTCTCGCTGCAGCTTCAGGATATGTCCGGCCATACGGACGAAGAGCTGAATGCGCTCGGCCAGAAGATCGCCATGGCGGCGAACCAGCGTCCGGAGCTGCAGGGCGTCTACACCACCTTCAATATCAACTCCCCGCGTTATAACTTCGACATCGACCGCGAGAAGGTAAAGACGCTGGGCGTCAACCTCTCCGATGTGTTCATGGCGCTGCAGGTGAATTTCGGCGGCACGTCGGTCAACGATTTCAACCGTTTCGGCCGGACTTACAAGGTCATGCTCCAGTCGGACACGACCTACCGCAACGAGGTCGAAGCCGCGAAATTCGTTTACGTACGGAACAATATCGGCACGATGATCCCGCTGGACGCGCTGATCAATCCGCGCGTCAATACGGGCGCGTCGATCATCTCGCGTTTCAACGCATCCCGCTGCATCACCTTCCAGGGCAATTCGGCGCCCGGATACAGCTCCGGTCAGGCGCTGGACGCTATCGAAGAAGTGGTGCGCGAGAACGCGCCCTCGGGCTTCAATATCGACTGGTCGGGGCAGAGCCGACAGGAGAAGAAGGCCGGCAGCAAGATGAGCCAGGTGCTGATGATGTCCCTGCTCTTCGTGTTCCTGTGCCTTGCCGCGCTCTATGAGAGCTGGAGCGTTCCGTTCTCGGTGCTGATGACGGTGCCCACGGGCGTTTTCGGTGCGTATCTCGCCGAATTTGTCTTTAATCAGGCGAACAGCGTCTATATGCAGATCGGCCTGATCATGATCATCGGCCTTGCGGCGAAAAACGCGATTCTGATCGTGGAGTTCGCCAAGGCGGACAAGGACAACGGCATGGACATCGTGGAGGCTGCGGTCAAGGCGGCGGGCATGCGTCTCCGCCCGATCCTGATGACGAGCTTCGCGTTCATCCTCGGCTGCTTGCCGCTGGCGGTGGCCACGGGCGCGGGCGCGGGCTCAAGAAACGGCATGGGCATCGCCGTCGTCGGCGGCAGCCTCTGCGCGACGGCCATCGGTATCTTCCTGATCCCGGTCTATTACATCATCGTCGAAAAGATTTCGGATGCGCTGAACAAGAAGCAGAAAGCAATGGTGGATGATAACGGGTAAAGCACAATAATAAAAGAAAGAATGTCGGTTGG
>CAMVIO010000292.1 GCA_947167555.1 uncultured Selenomonadales bacterium | reverse complement strand
ATTTGTCCTTTGCGGCCCGTAAATCGGACTCTATGCGGGCAATGGTGGCATCGCGGTTCTTCTTCGACAGTTCGCACTCCCAGACGGTGATGACTGTCCAGGAAAGTGTATCGAGGCGCTGAGCGTTGATTTCGTCGCGGGCGATGTTCCGAGCAACCTTCTCGCGCCAGAATTCCTCGTTTGTCTTGGGAACGGTAAACTTAGAGCAGCCTTTATGGCCGTGCCAGAAGCAGCCGTTGATGAAGATGACAGCGCGGTACTTGGGCAGCACGAGGTCGGGCTTGCCGGGCAGGCGCTTGTCATTGAGCCGATACCGGTAACCTCTGTGCCACAACTCGGCCCTCACAATCTTCTCCGGAGTCGTGTTCTTGGAGTGAACTTGTGACATGATGAATGACCGCTGTGGAGAGACCTCGCTCACGGCTTCAGGGGTATAGGATCATCAATACTGCCGCCAATGACATAGTCCTTGATTTCATCGTGGACGAATTTGTAGTCTTTTTTACCAGTTTCGGTTTTCTTTTCAAAGGCGAGGATGATGTCCTTAGAGTCCTCGTCCTCTTTGTAGGCCTTTCCTTCAAGAGTGCGGCGAAATACTTTGGTGAACGGCCATTTGTCTATCAGGCCATTTTGGGAGGAGACAGGATAATCCATCGGCTCTATCTTGAAGAAATTATAGGTCTCGTTAAGGAAATCGATCATGTCTTCCCGAATGGTTTTGTGGAGACTGTCAGTCCAGCAGTCTTCATAAGCGCCGTAAGCTGCAATAAGAAAAATGAGGTTGATTTCATACTAGCAGATCTTTCGAATTTATGGAGATGACGAGTCTTCTTCCATACAGTATATTCCCCGGGAAACGATTCGCCGGGTAAGCACTCCGCAGGCCTATCGGTATGCGTTGGTTCGTGACGCTTATCAACGGGCATTTGCGGAGGAGATTGGTATTCATGGGTCTTCTTATACGAATACCATGATGATCGATTTGGGCATTCGGCTGCATTTTGCCAAAGGATCGGATAAGAATATCAAGCTTACGACCTTGGAAGATTTGGAGACTTTTAAGTCCTATTTGAAGCTGAAAAAGGATTCGTGGCTGAAAAGGTGAGTGGAATGGGAACGCTTTTAGAGCAAGCACTTTATCGGCAGGATATTGAGTCAGTGGCGCAGCTTCCTTTGGAATGGGAGCGGTTACGAAATTCAACTTTTTTGATTGCCGGAGCTGCCGGCATGGTGGGAAGCTTTTTGATCGATGTGCTGCTGTCCGGGAGATCGGAATTGGGGATTCATGTCATCGCATTGGTTCGGAATCAGGAAAAGGCATGGAAGCGCTTTGCTTCTTATAAGGAGAATTCCAATTTTTCTGTGCTTGTAGCCGATCTTAACGAAGGGGTTCCTGCATTTGAAGGAAAAGTTGATTATGTGATTCACGCAGCCAGCCAGACGCATCCGCGGGCATACGCGACGTTTCCGATTCAAACATTATTGACGAATATCCTGGGAACGGAGAATTTATTGGAGTGTGGTCTGCAGCATCAGATGCGGCGGTTTCTGTTTTTGTCCTCTGTTGAGATTTATGGAGAGAATCAGGGCGATACAGAGACTTTTGCGGAAGATTACTGCGGTTATTTGGACTGCAATACATTGCGCGCCGGATACCCCGAAGGCAAAAGAGCCGGGGAAGCGCTGTGCCAAGCGTATATCCATGAAAAACAGGCAGATATTGTCATACCGAGACTTTCCCGGACTTACGGGCCGACCATGCTACCCACGGACAGCAAAGCGATCTCGCAATTCATACAACGTGGTATCGCGAGAGAAGATATTGTTTTGAAATCCAAGGGGACGCAGCTTTATTCCTACAGTTATGTTGCAGACGCCGTGTCCGGTATGCTGTATTGCCTGCTTTATGGGCAGAACGGCGAAGCGTATAATATTTCGGATGCTGCTTCTGATTTGACGTTGTTGGAGTTGGCAAATATCGTCGCCGGGCTGGCAGGGAAAAAAGTTCGTTTTGAGTTACCGGATGCCATAGAGCAAGCTGGTTATTCCAAAGCAACGAAGGCCGTGCTGGATAGCGGTAAATTGCAGCGATTAGGTTGGAAGGCGCAATTTTCAATGCGGGAAGGGTTAAAACATACCATTGAGATTTTGAGAGCGATAGGCTGATTCTAATCAACGAATTCAAGGAGGAAAGAATTTCATGCCGAAAATATCAGTACTCATGCCTTGCCTCAACGTGGCGGAGTATATTCAGCAGTGTTTGGAGAGTGTGGTCGTCCAGACATTCGAGGATATCGAAATCCTGGTGATAGACGCCGGTTCTACGGACGGAACATTGGAGATTATTGAGCAATTTGCAGCGAGGGATAATCGTATCCAGCTCCTCCATTCGACGCGTAAAAGTTATGGCTATCAATTGAATTTGGCTCTTTGCCAAGCGAAGGGTGAATATATCGGTATTGTGGAAACAGACGACTATATTGAGCCGGATATGTTTGAGACGCTTTACGAGGCACTCGCGGGGACAGAGGCAGAATTTGCAAAGGCCGGATGGATTGGCTTTTTGCACCGTAATAATGTCAAATGGACGTATGAAGGCTGGCCTTGCCCGGAGGTACGCATTGCTGAGGAAGCCATTCTGATTCCATGGAAGCGTCCTGATTTATTGATGACGGATTGTTATTTGTGGAGCGGGATTTATCGGAAAGATTATTTGCGTCGATATCCTTTTCAGGAATCGGCAGGCGCCGCGTTCCAGGACGTTGGCGTTCTTTTTCAGCTGATTCATGGGGCTCGACAGGGAATTTATCTGAAGCGGTCGGTATATCATTACCGCAATGATAATGCCGCCGCTTCATTTTATAATCGCAATGGGCTGAATTATGTGCGCGCAGAATATCAGGCATTGGAGTCGCTTCTCCCCGAGATGTCGGAAGAGTGGCGTCGTATGTATTATTGGCAGTTGGCGGGACATGTTTTGGGGCGTTTTGACGCGATGGCGGTTTCGCAGAAAACTTTTGGGGAGGAATCGGCGGACAGTATTCTTTGGCTGCAGGGGCGGCTCCGGGATGCGGTACAGCAGGGGATTCTTCAAGCGGCAGATTTTGACGGGGAGCAGTGGCAAAAATTGCAGGATTTTCTGCAGGGAGCGGAGATTTTGTCGCAGAACTGGCAAAAAAAGTTAACGCCGTTATGGGATTTCCTCGCCAAAGCATACAGGCAGGAGATCGTAATTTTCGGATGCGCCGCTATGGGACAATTTATCGCAAAAGCGTTGCGGATGGGCAATTTTGAGGTATGTGCTTTTTGCGACAACGACGCACAAAAGCAGGGCGACATATTGAACAAAGTTCCTGT
>CAMVIO010000291.1 GCA_947167555.1 uncultured Selenomonadales bacterium | reverse complement strand
TCATTCCGACACATTTTCGACACATAGTCCCGTTATACTTCAATCATCGAAAACATCACAACTAAATTTCAGGAGGTTGAACAAAATGAAGAAAATGATGTTGGCAGCTATGGCGGCAATGGTGATCGGTTCGACGGGGACGGCGCTGGCGGCGACGCCGGATCGCGGGTTCTGCGGGGACAACGCTCCGGCCATCGAGATGAGCTACGCGCATTGCGGCGGCGGGTACTACGGCGGCGGTCGCGGAGGTTACGGCTGCGGCGGTGGCTATGGCGGCGGATACTGCTGGGGCGATAATAACGAGGGCTGAACAACAAAAAAGACGGACGCTGGGGAGCGGTTAAACTCCTCGTCGTCCGTCTTTTTTCTGGTACAGTTAAAAGTCTAAGCAAATTGTCCGGCAAAATAAAACCGCAAAATCCGCGTTGCAACTTGTTCCAAATCCACGCTTCCGTTGTCAAGGCACCACTCGAAAATGCAGCCTTTTACAATCGTGCAGATATCCGCGCTCATTTGGTGGATGTCTGCATCTTTTTTTAGGAAGCCTTGTTCCCTTGCCCCGAAAAGCTCCGACTCGCATCGGGCCATCACCGTCCCGGCGGCGAATTTCCCGTCCTTTTCCCCCATGTAGGCATGAAGAGCCTCGTTCTTCGGGTTGTAAAAGCTCTGCATGAATGTTGCGCCAAGGCGGGTGTATTGCCTTATCAGGCAAAGATAAAGCTCCGTGATTCTGCCCGCGATGTCGGACATGGGGACAAGCAAATCTATATTCTCAAAGTCAGTGCCGCGAACGAAATACATCATCAAATCGTCCTTGTTTTGGAAATGGTAATAAAAAGTCCCCATCGCGACATCAGCTTTTTCGCAGATGCGGCGAACCGTGATGGCATCCGCTCCCTGTGCCTCAACGACAGCAATGGCGGCACGGATAATCTTCTCTTTATTCTCCTCGGGATTTTCCTTCTTGGGCGGCCGCCCGCATTTTCTCACTTCAAATTCCTCCAAAAGAATGTTATAGAACATGCTCAATTTTTATTGACATTATACAGCAAAATGGGTATAATCGCAATATAGAGCACGTTCTATATTTAGGAGGAATGGAAAATGAAAATCGCGATTTGGTCCGACTATGCTTGCCCCTTCTGCTATATCGGCGAGAAGCGGATGGAAAAAGCGCTTGCAGAAATTCCCGGCAGCGACAAAGTGGAGGTGGAATTCAAGAGCTTTGAGCTTGACCCAACGGCAAGTGGCAAAGTAATGTCCTCCACGGTCGACCGCTTCGCCATGAAATACGGGCTGACGAAGGAAGGCGCTGCCGAGCGCATCGAAGCGATTTCCGCTATGGGACGGGGCGAGGGCATTGATTTTCGCTATGCTTCCACGCGATACACCAATACCTTCGATTCCCTGCGGCTTACCAAGTACGCGCAGGAAAAAGACAAGCCGGAAATCGTTGAAAAACTTTTCGACGCATATTTTACAAAAAATCTGGAACTCAGCGACCATGCCGTATTGAAAGAAATCGCAGCAGAATGCGGTTTGGACGGCGAGGAGGTTTCACGGGTATTGGAAAGCGACCGTTACGCCGATGAAGTCCGCGCCGACGAGCGCGAAGCGATGGAACGCGGCATTCACGCGGTGCCGCTGTTCCTCATCGGCGGGAAATATACAGCCTCGGGCGCGCAGCCAGTCGAAATACTGAAGGGAGCCGTGGAAAAAGCGATGGAAGAGGAAAATCAGACCGTTTCCGCCGCTTCCCTTGACGGCATGGTCTGCGGTCCCAATGGATGCAGTTTTTGACGGAGGTGCGAGGCACATGGTGCTTTCGATGCCAGTGACGGGTGTCTTTACCACCAATGCGTATTTTTATATCGACGACAACACCGGGCATGGCTTCCTGATTGACCCAGGCGCGGAGGCGGATGCGATTGTGGCCGTCATCCGGGAACGGGGCTTGACGATTGAAAAGATACTGCTCACCCACGGCCATTTTGACCACATGGGCGCGGCAGAGGTTTTGCAACAAGCCTTGTCAACTCCTATCTGTATGCACGAAAACGGACGCGCCTATGTCGAAAATCCGCGATGGAATCTTTCGGAAGACTGCGGCCTCTCTATTGTGCTCCGGGACGTAACTTACCTTGCGGATGGAAGCACACTCTCGCTGAAGGACAATCCAAAATTTTCTTTGGAAATGCGGTATGTGCCGGGACATACCACGGACAGCGTTTACTATTACAGCGAGAAAGACCGGATTGCCTTTGTGGGGGATTCCATTTTCAAGAACAGCTTTGGCCTCACTCATTTCTACGGCAGCGACAAGGAAACATTGATGATAAGTGTGACAAAACGCATCCTGACTTTGCCGAGGGAAACGGTGCTGCTCTCCGGGCATTCTGATCCGACTACGGTCAGGGAAGAGCGGAGCCGCCCTTGGTACGCGACGCATTTGTGAAACAACAAACAGCCAATAAGTCATCATGTAGGGTGATGGCCGCTCCAATTCAACGATAAAAAACGGGCGTTGAGGGTTTTATTATCCTTCAACGCCCGTTTTTTTATTTCACCGCACAAAAAATGACGGCAACTGCCGCAAGCGCATACGCCATGTTCCTTTGCCTTTCAACGCGCCGCTCTTTCCGTCGCGCCTCTTCCTCGTACTCTTTCAACAATAGATTGGCATTCTCCACAACGACTGGCATCAAACGCCCAAGCTTTCCACCCAGCGCTTCAATTCCTGCGCGGACGGATGTCCGTTCAAAATCCTTCCTTCCTTGATAGTTGCCGTGTCGGAGACGCTGCCGCGCAGCCCTTCCACGGTCTTTCCAAATCCGCTCCCCCCGGAAGTCGCGAACAGGATGATGTTTTTGCCTGAAAAATCATGCCCCTCCAAGAAGGTGTTGATGATCGTGGGGGCCACATACCACCAGATGGGAAATCCGACAAAGATTGTGTCGTATGCCGAGATGTCCACGCCGTTCTCCGCCAGCGGGGGACGCGAGGATTTGTTCTTCATTTCCACCGTGCTTCGCGCATTCTCGTCCCGCCAATTCAAGTCCGCCTTGGTATAAGGGGTTTCCGGCTTGATTTCAAACACATCCGCATTGGCGGCTTCTGCCAAGTCCTTTGCCACCCTGCCTGTTACACCGCTTGCTGAAAAAAAGGCTACCAGTTTCTTGCTCACCATATTTTCCTCCTTCATTCGCCAATTTACACTTTTGCAATGAAACGTCTTCATCGCATAAATGCCTCTGCACATACCAACATTATAGCATTTTTTAGCAATACAAACAAAAATGGGGCGTCGACGGAAAGAAATCGCCTTCCTTCCCTCAACGCCCGCCCTGTTTATTTCGCC
>CAMVIO010000290.1 GCA_947167555.1 uncultured Selenomonadales bacterium | reverse complement strand
GCTCTCCAAGGACATCGCCCAGGAATGCTTCGAATATGAGAAAGACGTAATCGAGAAGGAAAAATAAATGAAAAATCGTCCCGAGCGGTTCAACCAAATCGTTTCGGGACGATTTTTTTGCGAAAGGAAAATTGATTTTTCGCGTCGAATATAATAATATATTGAACAAATCTAAAATTTCATCCGCATACCACAGAACTGTCAACAGAGGTGAACGTCATGATTTCAGTCAACCGATGGGTTTTCCGCCCGACCGAAGAAAACCAGCCCGACGCCGCAGCAGAACCGCAAAAAACCATGACGGAAGCAATCCCCGACGAAAACGCCCCGGAAGCCGCCGCCCCCGACGAGACAGACGCCGCGTCCCCAACGGAAGAACAGGCAACCGGCGCCGAGGAGGCGAACGAGAAGGCCCCTGCCGACGAACACGACGCGGAGGCGAACAATCCGAGTTTCTTCCCCGTAGGCGAACCGCTGACGGGCGACGTCGCGAAATTCTTCTCCGGCAATACCTATCTGAGCCACCTCGTCCCCCGGGGCGGCCCGGTCATCAACATGACCTTCGAGCCCGGCTGCCGGACGAACTGGCACGTCCACCACAACGCCGGACAGGCCCTTCTCGTCACGGGCGGCGCCGGCTGGTATCAGGAGGAGGGCAAAGAGCCGCAGCCGCTTCGCCCTGGAGACATCGTCAACGTCCCGGCGGAAATCAAGCACTGGCACGGCGCGGCCAAGGACAGCTGGTTCTCCCATCTGCTCGTGCCGATCGCGGTTCCCGGCGCCTCCAACGCGTTCCTGGAAGAAGTCGACGACAAAGAATACGACGCCCTGCCCCCGTCGAAAGAAGAAAGCGGCGTCGCTACCCATTCCCCGTTCGACGATATTGCGAAGCTGTTCGGAAAGAAATAAAAACAATCGCCGTCCAATCCTTTTCGTTTCGGATTGGACGGCGATTTTGCGTCCCAACTTATTTTTTCTGCTCACCCTTTTTCTGCTCGTCGCTGTTTGTTTTCTGCGTATCGTCCTTTGCAGCTTCTTTGTCCGCTTCGGCTCTCTTCTCTTCTTGCTTCTGACGTTCCTCAGCCGCACGCTTCCGTTCCTTTTCACGCTCCTTCTGGATGCGCTCCCACCCCTTCGGGTCGATTACCTTGTAATATTCGTCGGGGATGTCCGGCGCGTCCGGCACGAGCTTGTGGTAGGCGGCGTAATGACCTCGGGCCGCTTCGGTACGTCCCAGCTCGTCCTCGACGTCGGCGGCCATCTTGTGCGCGGCGATCGCTTTCGGGTCCAGCTCAATCGCTTTCGTGATATCCTCCAGCGCGGCCTCCGGCAATCCCATGGCCCGCTTGACCTCAGCGCGGTTCAGGAACACGTAGGCGTCCTTCGGGTCGAGGCTGACCGCGTAATCGCAATCCTGCATCGCGCCATCGAAATCGCCCTGCAAGGCTTTCGCACGCCCGCGCACGGCGTAGACGCCCGCCAGCTTCACATCCTGCCGGTCGCAGCCGAACGTCCGCGCGCCTTCCGTGATGGAAAGCTCCGGCTCGTTGATGTCGTTATACGCGTCGGCGTTCTTGTAGAGCCGCTCAACCAGCTTCTCGTTCGCGTCGGCATTCTTTGCCATGCGCTCCTGCCAAAAGGAAAGCCGTTCCGCTTCCTCGGAATGCATTTTCTCCCGGGCGCCCGTCGCGCCCTCCGCCGCGTAGGCCGCACGTACCAGCCGCTCCAGTTCCGCCTCGGCGTGGTTCCGCTCAACGGCGTCCTTCAGATACTCATATACGCGGTCGGAATCGAGGAACGCGATGCGCCCGTTTTCCCCCGGGCGAAACGCCCACTCCTCCGCCGTCGCGTACTTGTGGAACGCGTGGGCCAAGCCGCCCGCGATCAGATACGCCTGTTCCGGCGTGTCGTCATAAGTATCCGTCGAATACATCGCTTTCAAAAGCGGCTGCCCGTCAATCAGGATCTCTTTCCTGTCCTTCACCGTCACATGCCCGGCACTGTACGCCGTCAGCATCTCCGCCAGCTTCGCCTCACGCTTGTCGGTGTCCGGATGGTCGTAAGGATCGGCGCCGTAGCTCCGGTCAAAGGTATCGGGATGCTTCGTCATGTAGTCCATCCGCGCCATTGCCGCCGCAGGACCGCCGGGATTGAACCCCGCGCTGGCCGCGAGATAAAATCCGCCCTCGTCCGCCTCGTACTCGGCGGGCAGGATGACGTTCTTCGCCACGGAATAATCGGCCAGCACGCCCACCACATCGGGGCGTACCGCTCCCGTCACCATGCCGAGGAAATTGATGCCGAAGGCCTGCGCCGCCGCCCGCGCGTAATTGTACGCCGCGTGCAGCTTGACGCCATGAGTCATTTCGTGGGCCAGCACGCCGGCAATCTCATCGATATTGCCGTTCAGCCCAACCACGAGTCCTTTATTGACAGTAATATAATTCGTCGGGAAACAGGCCGCGTTGAACTCCGAGCTGTCGTTCACATTCCAGCGGAACGGCAGCGATCGGATATCGAGCACATAAGTCCCGCGCTCGACGAGCCCGTTCATCACCTCATCGACGATCTGATGGTCTGCGGGATTCCTGTCGACGCCGTTCTCATGCGCGTCGTAAAGCCGCGTCTGCTCCTGGTAATAAGCGTTGTTGCCCGCGTCGAGGATCGCGGAAAGGTAGCCGCTGTACATCCCCGCCGTGCCCAAGAGCCCCGCCAGAGCCGTAAATACATCCGCGCTGTCCGCCGCCTCCGCGCGCGCGGAAAAAGGCGCAACCGGCAACGGCGACAAAACAGGCGCGCCAAAAACAAGCGCCGCCATCGCCGCCGAAATCCGCCGCTTCCAACCCTTCAAATCCATGCTCATGCCCCCTTCGTCTCCATAATACCACACGGAACCAGCGTCCGCATGGAGGAAAGCTGAAAAGTTTGACACAAAAAACACGGCGCTGTATAATAAAAACAGAAGAAGAGGATGTCCGCCCAGCGGTCAACCCCCTTTGGTCATATCGTTAGAGATAAACCGTCGAAGTTTGAGCGCCTCTGGCGGTTTATTTCTGTTTTAACTCCATGATGATGAGCAGGACAATGATCAAAACCAAAGCCAACTGATCCATAGGCGTCCCCCCTTTCTTACGAAACAAGGGGCAGATGTCGACCGCCAAACGAACATCCTCTTTTATATTGTATCACACTTATGTTTGCAAAGCAAACGCTCGCAAGGAAGTTTTCCCGCGAGCGTTTGCTTTTTTATACGATTTTTAGCGCCCGCATATACACGGGCAAATTCGCCTCAAAATTCACCCCGTAGCGGATATCCGTCCCGGCCTTCGCCGTCGTCTGTATCGCCGCCACCGTGAAATCCACCGCCGCG
>CAMVIO010000289.1 GCA_947167555.1 uncultured Selenomonadales bacterium | reverse complement strand
ATATAGGGGTTCAGCGTCTTGACTCGCCCGTCCATGATCTCAGGGAATCCCGTCACGTCGCTGACATAGAGCACGGGAATCCCCGCCTCCTTCAGCGCGCGCATCGTGCCGCCGGTGGAAACAATCTCGACCCCCGCCGCGTTCAGCTTACGAGCAAACTCTACGACGCCTGTCTTGTCCGAAACGCTGATCAGTGCCCGCTTAATTTTCATAACCGCGCCTCCTGTTTCATTTATTCCAAAATCCGGACTTTTCGTCCTTCAACTCTCAGTTTGCCTTTCAAGAACAACTCGATCGCCCTCGGATACAGCTTGTGCTCCTGTTCCAATACCCGAGCCGCAAGCGTGTCCTCGTCGTCGCTGTCAAGTACCGGCACCGATGTCTGCAAAATAATCGGTCCGGAGTCCATGCCTTCGTCGACAAAATGGATCGTGCAGCCCGACACCTTGACGCCGTAGGCCAGCACGTCTCGATGAGCGTGCGCGCCGCCGAAGGACGGCAGCAGCGACGGATGGATGTTCAGGATACGTCCCGGAAATTCGTGGACGAAATACGGGCTCAAGATTCGCATGAAGCCCGCAAGGATCACCAACGTGACGCCATGCTCGCGCAGTTTCCCGACCAACGCTTCCTCGAAAGCCTGCTTGTCCTCGTATTGCTTTCGATTAACGCAGAAATGCGGGATGCCCGCTTTTTCCGCCCGTTCCAGCGCTTTCGCGTCCGGCTTGTCCGTCAGCACCACGCCGACGGGCGCGGGTATCTGCCCGCTGTCCACTGCCGCCAGGATAGATTGTAAATTCGTTCCGCGCCCGGAGCAGAGCACACCCAATATCTCTTTAGCCATGGAACACGCCGCCTTTGAGCACAACTTCGCCGCTCCGCGTCACGCGTCCGATCCGATACGACGTCTCGCCCGCTTTGTCGAGAGCCGCCGTCACCGCGTCGGCGTCCTCCGCGCCGACAATCAGGATCATACCGACGCCCATATTGAACGTGCGGTACATCTCCGGCCACTCGACGCCGCCCCACTCCTGGAGCAGCTTGAAAATCGGCGGCATCTTCCACACCGACGTATCGATCTCGACGCCGAAACCATCCGGCAAAGCGCGCGGGATATTGTCGTAAAACCCGCCGCCCGTGATATGCACCATGCCATGCAAACGGAAATCGCGAATCAGCGGCAGGCAGACGCGCGGATAGAGCCGCGTCGGCGTCAAAAGAGCCTCGCCCAGCGTCTTGTCGCCAAGCTCCGTGATACGCTCGTCACCTTTGAAGCCTTTGACCTCGAAAACGATCTTTCGCACGAGAGAAAACCCGTTGGAATGAAGCCCGCTGGACGGCAGACCAATCAGTACGTCGCCTTCCTGCACGCGCTTTTCCGTGATGATTTCCGACTTTTCCACAGCGCCGACGGCAAAGCCCGCGATATCGTACTCGCCGTCCGGATAAAAGCCGTTCATCTCCGCCGTCTCGCCGCCGATCAGCGCACAGCCGGACTCTTTGCAAGCCGCCGCGACGCCCTTGACCACCGTCGCCACCTGCTCCGGATCCAGCTTCCCGACAGCTAGATAATCGAGGAAGAACAGCGGCTCCGCGCCCTGCACGAGAATATCGTTGACGCACATCGCCACCGCGTCCTGCCCGACCGTATCATGCTTATTGAGCATGAACGCCAGCTTCAGCTTCGTACCGACGCCGTCCGTGCCGGAAACCAGGACCGGCTCCTTGAACCTCTTTGTGTCAAGCGCAAAAAGCCCGCCGAATCCGCCGAGATCCCCCAGCACCTCCGGGCGGTATGTCGCCCGTACGCTGTCCTTTATGAGCTGTACCGAGCGGTTGCCAGCGTCGATATCGACGCCCGCGTCCCGATACGTCAGTTTTGCCGCCATTTCAGCGCTCCTCGCCCGTCAGACGGCGCAGCATCTCCTTGTACGCGTCCTCCACGTTGCCGAGGTCACGACGGAAACGGTCCTTGTCCAGCTTCTCATGGGTATCGCTGTCCCAGAAGCGGCAATTGTCCGGCGAAATCTCGTCGCCGAGCACGATCTTTCCGTCAAGACGGCCAAATTCCAGCTTGAAGTCGATCAAATCGACCTTCTTCTTTTTCAGGAACGCCTTCAAGATATCATTGACCTTCAGCGCCTGCTTCTCAATCTCGGCGACCTCTTCCGGAGTCGCGAGCCCCAAAGCCGCGATATGATAATTGTTCATGAACGGATCGCCAAGATCGTCGTTCTTGTAGCAGAACTCCACCGTCGAAATCTTCAGCGGCGTCCCCTCCTTGACGCCGAAACGCTGGGAAAAGCTGCCCGCCGCCACGTTTCGCACGATGACCTCCAGCGGGACCATGTCCATCTTCTTGACCAGCATTTCCCGCTCTCCCGTCACCTTGACGAGATGGGTCTTGATTCCTTCCTTCTCCAGAAGCCCGAAGAAAAACGCCGTCATCTTGTTGTTCATCACGCCCTTGTCGGCAATCGTGCCCTTCTTGGCGCCGTTGCCCGCCGTCGCGTCGTCCTTGTAATAGACGAGCAGCTCATCCGCCTTGTCCGTCGCGTACATGATCTTTGCCTTGCCCTCGTAAAGAGCCTCTTTCTTTTCCATTCTGTTTCTTTCCTCCATTATTTATATGAAATTAAAGTGCAAAAAGCAGCCCGTGTCCCATCCTCAAAGTTGGGATGCGACATAGGCTGCTTTTTTCTCTACTTCCTTCGCCAGCGTTGCCCGATGCTCCTTGAGCTTCTCAGCAAGCCTCGCGTCCTGCCCTGCCAAAATCTGCACGGCGAAAAGCGCGGCATTCTTCGCGCCGTTGACCGCCATCGTCGCCACGGGAATGCCCGACGGCATCTGCACCGTCGCCAAAAGCGCGTCCATCCCGTTCAGCGGCGTCGCGTTGATCGGCACGCCGATCACGGGCAAAACCGTATGGCTAGCCACCACGCCCGCCAAATGCGCCGCCCCGCCGGCCGCCGCGATGAAAACGCCGACACCGCGCTCCGGCGCTTCCTTCACCAGCTTCTCCACCCGGGCAGGGGTACGGTGCGCCGAAGCCACCGTCACCTCGGCCTCCACGCCGAACTGCTTCAGAGTCTCCGCCGCCGGCTTCATGACCGGCCAATCCGAATCGCTGCCGATGATAATCAAAACCTTCATTAAAAAATCATCTCCCGATACGATGAAAATGTCCCACAAATTCTACACTACATCATAACGAAAGACAGGAAAACTGTCAAGGAAGCGCGGTACTGTCCTTTTTCAAAAAGTACGAAAGCTTTTTGTCTGTTCGCATAGCGAACTCCTTTGCTGCCGCAAGGTCGGCCGCATCGGGGTGCCCGACGGAAGTTTTCCAGCCCTGCGATTTCGCGTGAGGGTCTG
>CAMVIO010000288.1 GCA_947167555.1 uncultured Selenomonadales bacterium | reverse complement strand
CTCGGCGTCAAGGGCGAGAGCCTCGGCAACGTCCATTATGCCGTTGATTACCTGCAAAATCCCGACGCTTACGAGTTAGGCGACACGGTGGCGATCATCGGCGCGGGCAATTCCGCGATGGATGTGGCGCGCACGGTAATCCGACATGGGAGCCGCTATGTCACCATTTATTCGCGGGACAATAAAGTCACCGCCAGCAAGCGGGAAGTGGAATACACACAGGCGGACGGCGTGGAGATCGCTTACGGCGTCGAAACGCTGGCCATCACCGACGAGGGGCCTCTTTTCGTGCGGCGGAAATACAACGATGCGGGGGAGATCGTTTCACGCAGCGAACCGGCCATTTCGGCGGCGGACAGTACGATCATCGCCGTCAGCCAGCGGGCGAAGGACAAGCTGTCCAGTACCACCATCGGTCTCGATTGCAATGAGAGGGGCCTTTTGGAGGTGGACGAGAACGGCATGACGACGCGACTGGGAGTATTTGCGGGCGGCGATGTGACCCTCGGTCCGTGGAACGTGGTGCAGGCGGTCAAGAACGCCAGGCACGTCGCGGAAGCCATGAGCAACTATCTGAAGGAAAAGGCAAGAGAAGAATAAGGGGAATAAAAAAATCGGAAGCCGTTTCGACAGCTTCCGATTTTTTATTTTTTCACAAAGTACAGAGAGTCGCCGTTGGCCTCCAGCTCATGGATACGATCTTTGAGGCGTTCGACGTTTTTCTTGTGCTGGGTAATAGCGAAATTCGCGCGGATGGCCTCCTCTTCGGTCAGTTCCGTATTCTTGCAGACGTCTTCGATATGCGCCAGCCGCGCCTCGACGTCATGAAGTTCGTCGGTCAGCAGCTTTTGTTCGCCGAGCACGACGCCGTAAACGGTTCTCATATTCTCCAGCACTGCCTTCGCGTAGCCTTCTTCGCTTGATTTCTTTTCGAGATAGTTCGCGACATGGTAAATAATCTCGAAGGGGCTTTCAGCGCTGTGGATCATGCCGAGGATGTCCATCTTGATGACGTGGTCGTCGGTGTCAGGTTTTTCAATCGGTTTATTCTTGTCGCTCATTTCGGTCGTTTCCTTTCGGGAGGTTGTTATTCGTATATTAAGTAGTATAGCAAAAAGCGGGGGGAATAGGAATAGGAGGGCAGATGAAAAAGGATTAAAGGTGGTTTGTGTTTACAGCTTTTCCGCGTCGCATGCCAGCACCGCTTCCGCATACAGTTTGACGCCGATGCCGGCATTGGGATGGATGAAATCCACCAGATAAGTTTCCGGCGACGATGACGCAAAGTGTCGGGCAATGTACCCGTTGGCGTCGATGAAGCCATCCCCCGTATCGTTGCACCAAGCTTCGAGCGCCGCCGAATAATCCCGGTACAATTCGTCCGTGTTCGGCGGCTTTTCGCCTCCGATGAGGCTGGCGTCCCCGTCCGTCGCAAGCCACGGGGCGATGAAGACGAATTTCGCGTCGGGACGGCGCGTGCAGACCGCGTCTCGGAGCTTTTTTAGATTATGGATATAGTCTGCTGCGGTCATCGCGCAAAACAGCGGGTCGCGGAAAAGAATGTCGTTCGCGCCTGTGGCGACGATAAAAAGCGCCGCTTCCGTGTTGACGATGGAGGGCAGGAAATAGGCGGTAAGGCTCTTCGCCGTGACGCCGCCCTGGGAAATGTTGAAGATTTTTCCGCGAATCCAGGGACGCATGGGTTCGTACCATGGAACGCCGCCGTTCATTGTCCCCTCCGTCAGCGAATCGCCGACGAAACAGACCGTTTTCGCGTCTTGCAGAAGGCGATAGATACGGCTGCCCCTCATCGCTTCTGTCATATCCAACGAAAGTGTCGCCTGTCCCATTTTTTCTCCTCGCTTTGCAAATGTTTATTGTTCGTGGTTGCCATTATAACACGTTTTATCCTATAAGACTTGAAGGAGTTTTTCCCTTTGTGTTGAATTGGTAAATATACCTCATTCTGTAAAATGACTATCATATCAGGAATGGGAACAAGGGGAACAACCAGACGTAGATTTTTGGAGGCGATCTCAATGAATGAAATACGAAGACCGCTCAAATACAGCATTATTGTAGGATGTTTACTGTTCATTCTTTCGTTATGTCTGGCGCTGAACATCTCGGTCTATATGAACCAACGGAACTCCTTGTATGAAAGGCATCAAGCGTACATACGGGATTTGCTGCATTTCGTCGCATCGAATATGGATGTCGACGATCTTAAGAAATGCGTCGAAACCGGACAGAAGTCTGAGCAGTTTCATAAGACGCAGGCATTTCTTGACAACATCAAGGACAGCTATGAGATCAAATATGTGTACGTCATCATCCCCGTGAATACGTCGGATCGTGACAACATCATGAACGTCATCGCCGGGATGTCTACCTATGAGAAAAAATATCAGCCCGATATGAAAGTGCAGCTTGGCGGCTTGACGGGGACGGATTACACGGCCGAGATTGCCGCGCTTTATTACAACGCCATGAACAACAGGGGCGAGATCACTTTTTTTGAAGACAATCTGGATCGCTTCGGATGGGCATACACGGGCGTCCTTCCGCTTCTGGATTCACGCGGCCAGTTTTTCGCCGAATTGTGCGTTGATGTGTCCAGCACGAAAATCCATGACGACCTGGCCAGGCAGACAATCATCAACGTGGTGGTAATCGTGGGACTGGGCGTCCTGTTTACGCTGATATTTATTTTCTGGGTCAATTCCCAGGTCATTAACCCCATTGCCGCGCTGGAACGCGGGATGTCCGAGCTGGCCGGGAAAAGCCACGGGCAGCGGGACGTCAACCGGATCGCGATCGCGGCGCCTGAAATCCATTCTGGCAACGAGATTGAGGCGTTATGCAACAGCGCTGTGAAGATGGCGGACGATATCAGGGACTATGTGTCCGAGATCCTTGCGGCAGAGAGTGCGCTTGAGTCGGCGCAGAACGAGGTCGAGCGGATGAACCAGCTGGCGAGCAGGGATGCGCTGACCGGAATCCGAAACAAGATGGCCTATGACGAGGAACTCAAGAAAATTACACGGGAGCTTGAGGACGGCGAGGAAAAGTTCGGCATCGCCATCGTTGACCTGAATTACCTCAAGCGTATCAATGACACGTTCGGGCATGACAAGGGCAATATCGCAATCAAGAAGCTCTGCTATATCGTTTGCCATGTCTTTGCGCATTCCCCAGTGTTCCGCATCGGCGGCGACGAGTTCGCCGTCATCCTGAAGGGAGTGGATTATGACAATGTGGACAATCTGATTGCGGAATACTATGAACAGGAAGACAAGATGGCAAAGGATGAGACGCTGGAATCCTGGGAGAAGATTTCCGCAGCGATAGGCTATTCCGTCTTTGACAAGACGGT
>CAMVIO010000287.1 GCA_947167555.1 uncultured Selenomonadales bacterium | reverse complement strand
ATCAGAGCATCGACCAGATCAACGACAACGCCAACGTCACGTACAACGGCAAGTACCTCGTCGACGGCTCCCACAATCGCAAGGTGGAGGTCGATTATAGTGCGGATGGCGGGACCAAGACGGATGGTACGCGTACGCACTTGACAAACGAGAGCATGCTGAAGGACACGACTTGGACTTCCAACATCACCGAGCTGAAGACCCGTAGCGGTGATTCGCTGAACATCCATACTGGCGATACAGTTACGGTTTCAATCGTTGCTGAGGGCAAGACCTACACAACCTCGTTCACGGTTGGAACGACTGCTGGCGCCACTGGCAATATGACGCTGCAAGCTCTTGTCAACAAAGCGAATCAGGCGAAGTGCGGAAGTGCGGTACTGAGCGCATCTGACGACGGTGGTGCTGCAATTACTCTTCAGTGTGTCGGAACTGATGCAAGCAATTCTAAAGGTTGGGAAATCGGTAGCGGACCGTCCGCGACGACGGTTACCACGGCTGACCTCGGCTCCGCTTTGACGCTCCGTTCCAACAAAGCAGGCTTGGAAGGGCAGATCTCCGGTTTCACGATCTGCATCACCGACAAGGACGGCAATATCAACAAGTCGGCGAACGCGATCCTCGACAACTTCACCGAGTCCATCCGTGCGCAGAACCACTCCCAGGATAACGCGATTGTCCTGCAGACGGGCACGAAGGCCAACCAGGCCATCAAGATCGGTCTCACGGATATGCGCGCTCAGGCTCTCGGCCTCCAGGGCAAGGATGGCAACACGCTGAACGTCTCGACGCAGAAGAACGCGAACGCGGCCATCAACGTCCTCGACAACGCGATTCAGAAAGCCCTCGATCAGCAGACGACGATCGGCGCTATCGAGAGCCGCCTCGAGTACACCTCGACGAACCTGACCACGGCGTCCGAGAACGTCACGGCGTCGGAGAGCACGATCCGCGATGCGGACATGGCGAAGGAAATGACGGAATACACGAAGAACAACGTTCTTCTGCAGGCCGCTCAGTCCATGCTCGCGCAGGCGAACCAGAACTCCAGCTCCGTCCTCTCGCTGCTCCAGTAAGAGGAAGTATCACAGATTATCACCTAACTTTAGGCGCCATAAAAAAGCCCCCGCTTTCGCGGGGGTCTTTTTTATGCAGTTCGTCAAGGGTGCTCTTTTCTGATTCTCCGCAGCACCGCCTCTTCTTCCTCCCGCACCAGCTCGGCGCAGATATGGCGCGCTTCCCGGATATGGGCAAGCGTCGTCTTTTCGCTCCAGAGCACCGGAAGCGCCTTGCCGCCGGTCAGCGAGATTACCGTAGGATGTTGCTTGCGCGGAATGCCGTCATGTTGGCGAAATGTGTCGCCGGAGATGGCGACGACATTGATATGGGCCATCGTGCCGTCGCCTTCGATGCGCGGGCGGCGGGTCTTGACCGGGACGAGCACGAGATCGGCGGATGCGGCAATCGGATTGTTCAACGTGCGGTGCGTATAGCGTGACGCCCAGCGGCGCAAAAGCGCCACATCCTTGCAGCGGCGGCGGGCGAGCTTCGCGAGTGTCGAGCGCATCGTGCGGCGATAGACCAGTTCCGTGCCGTTGGTGAGCAGGATGCGCGTCACGTCGCCTTCCTGCGTATACGCCGGGAGCAGCGCGGCAATCTCGACGTCTTTCGGGAGTGTTTTTTCCATTTTCTTCGTCCTTTCCAGGTTCAAATTTTATTTTTTGTTTCCGCAAGAAAGGATCACGGCGCAAGCGGGACGGGGCTTTGTCCCGCTTGCAACCGGCCACAAACACAAACTGATTATAGAACATAAATTCTTTCATGTCAATAAAAACAAAATGTTGTTCGAAATTGTCGAGTGACGTTTCGCTCGGTTTTTGTAAAATCCGGTAAAAAGAGTCAAACTATGTTCATCGCGAAATTCGAGGAACCGGTTCCTCACCAAAAAGGTGAGGAGTTTGACACAAGAATTGTATATCCAATCCGCGAAACGCGGAAACAAAGACGCGATGGAATCGCTCGCCCTCCAATACGAAGGCCTTTGCCGGAAAGCGGCGGGGCAATCGCATCTTGCGCCGTTGGGAGAGGACGCGCTTTCGGCGGCGCGGGAAAGTTTCCTTCATGCGGTACGGGAGTTTGACGCCGCGCGGGGCGTGCCGTTTCCCGGCTTCGCGAAGGCAAAAGTCTACGGCGACCTGCGCACGCTGTTCAAGAAATCCAGGCGCCAATGGCAGCGCGAGGTCTTGCCGGAGAGCGCGGAGGAAGGAAGCGTTTTCGACGCGGTGCCGGACGAACGGGACGGGGTGAAAAGTTTTGAGGCGGACGACGCTTTTCACAGGATGCTCGCGCCGCTTTCCGAAAAGCCGCGAAGGCTTCTGACCATGCTTTACGCGAGCGGCCTGACGCAAAAAGAAGCCGCCGCAAAGCTGGGCATGAGCCAGCAAGCGGCGGCGGTGATGAAGGCGAGGGCGCTGAAAGCGCTGCGGAAAAATGTAGATATTGCATGAAAAAACTGGAACAATAAAAGCTGCCACGCAGGGACAGCTTTTTATTGTTATTGTTCCAGATACCACAAGGGCATATATTCTCGCTAAACTCACGTTTCGCCTTCGGCTCGCGTTCGTTAAGCGTTCATATGATACCATATCGCTTTTCCGATCAGCTCCGGGATCTGCTCATAGAGCGCGTCGCCGGGGCAGGCGGTGGCTGCCAGGTCGCGGTGTCCTACGATGTGCTCCGCGTCCGGTTCGAAGCCGAAGGACGCGGAAAGCAGCGCGAGAAGCATCGCGCAGGATTCCGTTTGAGCATTTGTCGGCTCGTCCTCGCAGAAGTTCCCGCAAAGGGCAATCCCGACGCTCTCGTAATTCGCTCCTTCCGCGTGCGCGCCGACAGAGAGAAGCGGTCGACCGGCTTCGATGGTCCCGTCCCTTCGGATCAGGAAATGATATCCGATACCGGCCCAGCCGAGCCGACGATGGGCGGCGTCGATTCCCGCCGCGTCCGGGTCTTCGCCCGCCGCCCCGCCCGTATGGTGCAGCACGATCAGCGAAGTTTCTTCTCGCGTATCAAGCCGCCCTGACGGAAAATACAACCTGCGATGCAAAACACAAACAGCTTCCATAATGATTACCTCCTTCTTTACAAATTTAAATACATAAGTCTTCCACTCGAGGGCAGGCGAGAGGAATTCACGGCCTTCTTCCCGCAATCTTCACTCCGCCGAGATAGCCCAAGAGCCCGCTGGCGATGCTCATCGAAAGCTCCTGCTGTTCGAACAGGATCGTCATGATCAGCCCCGCGCCCAATGCCGAAGCCACAAGAATGTCGGCGAAATTAACTCGATCCACTTGCATCTTCTCACCTCCTTTCGCACGCGTACATG
>CAMVIO010000286.1 GCA_947167555.1 uncultured Selenomonadales bacterium | reverse complement strand
GCGCCTGCGGCAATGGAAAGAAAACGGGAAAATCACAAACGCATTGCGCCGCGCTATCGACGAATGGAAAAAGAGGGAAAGCGACATCAAACTGCGGTTCGAGTATCAGGATTTGTAAAATGTCGCTTGTCATGCGACCATGCCGAATATTTTTGTGGTAAAATCAATAGGCAACCTCTAAAAACCCCTCCACCGCCTGCGGCGGTCCCCCTCCCCTTTCAGTGGAGGCTTGATATGACTGCCTCCCCTGAAAGGGGAGGTGCCCCGAAGGGGCGGAGGGGTTCTTCGTGAGGCGGTTTTTAGAGGTTCCCAATGGTCAAATTAAAACAAAAACGGCGGGAGGAATCTAATATGCCACAAGATTACATCGAATTTCCGGCGGCAGGCGAGGTAAGGCCGATTCCTGGCACTAACACTCGTCACCCGTACCAACATCAATTAGAGGCGATTCATGCCCTTGACTGCATGGACGAGGAAAACGCTAACTATAGCACTCTTGTGGTGCTGCCCACCGGAGGCGGAAAAACATATACGGCCTCCACCTGGCTTCTGCGTCACGCGCTCGACAAGGGAAAGAAAATCCTTTGGCTGGCGCATCGGCAGACGCTTCTCGACCAAGCCGCCGAGTCTTTCCAAAAATTCGCCTTTTCTACGGAAATCCCGCATATCTCGTCGTTTCGTTACCGTATCGTGTCCGGCTCGTCGAATCACGACAAGACCATCAATATCAAGCCGACAGACAACTTGCTCATCATCAGCAAAGACAGCATCGGGCGAAAACAAAATCTTGAACGCCTCGACCCTTGGCTCGCGGGAGAAAATGAGATTTTCCTCGTAGTCGATGAAGCACATCATTCGACAGCAAAGACCTATCGGCGCGTCATAGAATACGTCAAAAGCAAAGTGGCAAACGTCAAGCTGATCGGCCTCACGGCGACGCCCTTCCGAACTGCGGAAAACGAGCAAGGACTTTTGGCGCTCATTTATAAGGATGGCATAGCCAAAGGACAGGCGAAGAAAAATGACATTGGCATCGCGTATAAGGTGGACTTGAAGGAACTTATCAGCCGCCGGATTTTGTCTTATCCTCGTTTTGAAACTTATTATACCGATGAGGAATACGGTGTTGATTTGGGAATTTCCGCTTGGGAGAGCATCCAGCAACTGGATATGTTGCCGCAAGATGTGGCTGAGAAAATCGCTGGGAGTACGCCCCGTAACCGTTTGATTGTGGACACGTATGTGAAAAAAGCGGATGAATACGGGAAAGCCATCGTTTTTGCTGTCAGCATTGACCATGCTATCGCCCTTGCAAAACTTTTTAATATGGCGGGAATCAAGGCGGAGTATATTGTTTCTTCCATCAAAGACAGCATTACCGGGGCTACGGTCGGCAGCAAGGAAAACGAACGCAAGATAGATGCCTATCGTGCGGGGGATGTAAAAGTATTGGTGAATGTGAATATCCTCACCGAAGGTGTGGATTTGCCCATGACAAAATCCGTGTTCCTTGCCCGCCCGACAGTTTCCACCATCTTGATGACGCAAATGATTGGGCGCGCTTTGCGCGGCGAAAAAGCCGGAGGCACGAACATTGCCTATATCGTTTCTTTCGTTGACAACTGGAACGAGCATATTGCTTGGGTCAGCCCCGATACGATTTTTACCGGGGACGGCAATCAGTTCTCGGATGACACAAAAGAATATCAAAAACGCGAAGTTCGTTGGATTGCGATTTCCAAAATTGAGGAATTTGCTGCTATCTTGAATGACGCTATTGATACGACAGCACTTGAAGCTGTTCCGTTCCAAGAGAGAATCCCCATCGGAATGTACGCATTTCAATATATCAATGAGGAGGGCATTGACTTTTCCTATCAGGTCATGGTGTATAACAGCACCAAAGACGCATACGAAAAACTGATGGCTTCGCTCCCTTCGCTCTTCAAAGATATTGATACAGACGACGAGTATTTGTCCGACGAAGTTTTGGGCGAATTGGAACTGATATGTCGGAACCGCTTTTTCCATGACGATATGGTGCCGCCTTATGACCCGGATGATGTGCGCCATATCCTCAAATATTACGCCCAAAAGGAGTCGGAGCCAAAATTCTATACATTCGACCAAGTGGACAGAAGCAAGCTGGATGTTTCTGGTATTGCGAAACATATCTGGGATGAGGATATGGGGACGAGGAAGAAAAAAGAATATCTTGATACGCTTTGGGAGAGTGTAGACGATAATCTTCTTCAGCTTTTCTTCGGGAAGAAGATTTATTTCCTGCGCATGGTGGATATTGAGCTTATGAAAATTTCCGACCCGCAAATTTACGCGATAGAATCGACTGTGAGGCACGATAAAAAAGCCATTGAGGAACTTCCGTTGTATAAAATCCGGGAAATCAATCCTGAACGGTGGCAGAAACTCCGCGACGGCGCATTTGCAAAAGCCAAGGGGAAATATGGCTATGTTTGCGCCCATTGCGGTAAAGCGTTTTCTGATCGAAAGTACCTCCAAATAGACCACATTACCCCTATGAACCAAGGCGGGCTTTCCGTTCCCGAGAATTTGCAAATTCTTTGCCGTAGCTGCAACGGAAAAAAAGGCGATCAAATGGAAGGCGAATACTGATGGAGGAGCTTCTGTATACCGCGCTTGACGTAGCCTGCATCGTTGACAATATTGGGCTTTCGACACAAGAAATGATGAAACTTTCTCATCGTATGCACGTCGAAGATAACTTGTTTTTATCCAAAGAATATAGAAATAATTACCGTAAATGGTTGCTGGATATTTTGTATTGGTCAGATTATATGCAGGACAAAATTCTGCTTGATGCAGAATTTCCATCCATACAGGCCATTTCAGACGGCCACTTGGATGTAGAGGCGTTAACACGTGATGATTTCAATATTGACCTCTTTTTCAAAAAACTCCGTATCCAAATTCTCTATCTGGGCAAGAATGATTATGTTCGCATGAAACTGCGAACGCTCATGGCCGCCTATGGATTTAAGCGAAGGTCGAAAGAGTTTGTGTATTTTCTCCAATGCCGTCTTGCTTTTTATCACATCCAAACGGCACTTCGAGGGAATGAAATTTGCAACGTGGAAGATATGGAAAGTCTCGATGATATGATTACTTTCCGGGTGATCTAAAAATGTCGCCTGCCGGGCGACCAAATGCCTCCTTGTATTTGATACGATACAATCACCAAATACAAGGAGGCGTTTTCTATGTATAAGCGTGACAAAAAGCGTGTTGATTCTCCGCGGAAACAGCAGGAAGGCAGTCAAGTAGAAAAGAAAAAGGCGCAAGGCTTGACCGAAATCGTGTTCATCCTGGACCGCAGCGGTTCTATGGAAGGCTTGGAGGCGGACACCATCGGCGGGTTCAACTCGATGATGAAAAAGC
>CAMVIO010000285.1 GCA_947167555.1 uncultured Selenomonadales bacterium | reverse complement strand
AGACCTGACAAGAGAAACAGAAAGGCGTACCGCAAACGCGATACGTCGCTATCAATATATGCTCAGATTCTTTTCCTTCCGTTCCCCCGAACCATACGTGTGTCACCGCCTTCTGTTTTGGCATAGAAAAAGCACCTTGCGTTTGCAAAGTGCTTTGTGCGTGCCGGTATGTGGGTTTAGGTTATGCGTATACCGCTTGCGGTGCAATATTCGGCGTTGAATATTTCTGCATGGATGGGACAGCGGCATTCACTAATTCCAAATCTTCATCCGTACAATCAAATTCCGCCCATTCCCCGCCATACGCGCCTTTTACCGTCCCTCTTTTGTTGTTTTCAACGATATACATGGTTTTCCCGTTGATAACGGTCTTATCAACAATTGTCCCAACTATGCCATTGTGCTTGATTTTTACCACGTTGAACAAATCGAACATTTGAATCACTCCCTGTGCGCGGTAATAAAACGCGGCTTTTTTTCCGGCGTATCCTTTTGCCATACAATTCGAAAACGCCTCTGTTGGTAACGCCTAAATTCATAAAAATACTGAACTTCTCTCTTCCATCAGAGAAAGACACCTTATCAAACGCTAAGCCAATGTCGAAATGTCGGTCAATATCACGATTCAGCCTTTCAACATCGTCGACGGTATAGCCAACGTCAAAGAACTCCTGTGCGTGCAATGCTCCCGGCTTCAACAGAAAATCTTTTATTTTAGCTTCGGGCATAATTCTCCTATTCTTTTGTCGCGTTACATCTTGCGAACTCTTGCCATGAACTCATCCACAGACAGCGCGCCCTCCATCGGAACTTTGTCGAACACCATAAAATACCCGTACCGATCCGAGCCCGCCTTTGCCTCCCATGCCTTGCCCAAGTCCAGCTTTCGCCGCGAATCCGAATTGTCCCGGTCGTCGCCCTTCGTCTCCACCAAGAGCAACACACCCGACTCCATCATCACGAGAAAATCCGGGTAATGGTTGATAAACCCGTTGATGCAGAACTCCTTGCGTTCCCGGTTGCGGTGCCACCAACGCACATTATCCATCGACGCCACCTCGCGAATCACGCGCCGCTCCAGCTCGTTCATGTCGTCCGCTTCCGCCGCATACAGGGACTTGACAAGGCTTTTTGTGTAGTCGGTGGGCGCGATTTTTTTCGGCAGCTTGTAGGAGGGCTTGGCAAAAATGTTCCTCGCGTCCAGCTCGGCCTCGAAATTCTTTTGCCCATGCTCCGCCAAGAGCGCCTTGATTTTCTCATTGATTTTCCGCGCGTAGGCGTTCGGCCTCTGGGCTGCGTCGAAAATCCGCTCCCGGTCGAACGCAAACACGATGCGCTCCACATACGCTTGGATGTCTGAAGTTTTGATTGCGTTCTGCTTCTTATCAATCAGACCAAACAGCTTGCCCGCGCACTCGTGGACTTGGCTCTCCTGCGGCAGCTTGGCGAAATGCTCCTGAAAATAGCGGCGGTCGGCGTCGGAAAGATTCTTGTAGCGCGGATGGTCCTCGTCGCCGTAAATGTCCACCGTGGCGATCTCCGCGTCCAGATGGTCGAAATCAATCTCCGTATCCTTGTTCCGCAGGGAAAAGCCTTTGTAGAGCGCCTCCTTCGTCAGCTTCGTGTCCATATCGTTTCCGAAAAGCGAATTGGTTTCCTCCCGCAGAAAGAACTGGGGCAGCAAAATCTCCCCCGCGCCCAAAAACTCCGGTTGCATCGGAAATTCCGTCATGCGTTCCCGTTCCTCCTTCGTCCGGCTGTCCTGCGCCTGTTCCGTCTCCTTTTTGTCGTAGTCCGCCCCCATGCGCCGCGCCTGCGTCTCCATATCTTCTTTTGTGCGCGTCCCGTATTGGTCGTCTCCCCCGTCGTGCGCCTGCCACTTTTCCCCGTCGCCCGTTTTTTCTTCCTCCCGCGCAACACTTTCCGGCTCGGGCGCATCTTTTTTCTCCGGTTCGACCATCCCCTCCAGCGAAAGATTTTCCGTCGGCTCCGGCTCTGGCGCGGGTGTCTCCTCGTTCACCGCCCGATAATCTTTCTCGCTGAATCCCGCCGCGTTCAGTCCCGCCACCACGTTCTCCAAAGTCCGGTGGAAATCGGCGGAGGCCGTGAACACATAGCACATATTCAAGAGATTGTCGCGGAATCGGCGCGTGTACGGGCGGCGAAGCACCCGCCCGACAATCTGCTCCACCTCCACCGCCGAGCTGCGGTTCGCCAGCGACGCCAAAATATAGGCAAACGGGCAGTCCCAGCCCTCTTTCAGCGCGTTGACCGTGATGATATAGCGAATCCGGCAATCCGCCGCCATCAAATCAACCGTTTTCAAGTCGTTGATCTCCGCCGTTTTCACCGCGATCTGCTCCGCCGGTATGTCGTAGCTTTTCGTCAGTTCCTCTGCGATTTTCTCGAACGTCGCCCGGTCGCCCTTCCCTTTCGCCTCCGCTTGGAACAAAACGATGGGGCGCACCGTCGGCCTGTCCCCGGCGTCCTCCGTTTTCGCGATTTCCTCCAGCCGCCGCCGAAAATCAATCGCCTCGGCAATAACTTCCGCTTTCGTGTGGAGATTCCGCACAAGAACGGGCAGCTTCACCATATCCGCCGCTTTCAGCTTCGCCGCCGGAACGTAAGTGATGACATTGCTCTTTTCCTTCGGCGTCGCCGTCAGTTCCAGCACAAAGCAGGGATTGAAATTCCCCAGCATTTCCACGCTGAGGTTCGTCTGCGCGTGGTGGCTTTCGTCGATAATCACCAACGGTTTGTAATGGCGAATGGTTTGAATCAACGCGCTTTTATCCGCGCCCTCCAAAAGCTCCTCTTCCGGCGAAAAGCGGGACACGAAAGAAAGCATCTGCCCGTTTTCCCGGTACGCCTTGCGCCCTTCCTTGTTGGACGCGCGAAACGAATCATAGCTGAGAACCAGCACTGAGACTTGCGCCTCCACCGTATCGGCGGAAAAATTCGCGCCCATCAAAAGCTCGTCTTTCGCGTACACCGCCACCGGCTCGGCAAAATCCGCCTGCAAACGGCGGCGGTACGGGTGCGACGGGTCGCGGAGATTTTTCAGCGTCTGGGAAAGAATCGCGTCCGACGGAACGAGCCAGACAATCACTTTGCCCCACGTAATCGGCATCGCCTCAAAAATCGGCCCCGCGCTGGCCGCCGCCATGAACGTCTTGCCGCCGCCCGTCGGCACCTTGAAGCAAACCTGCGGCACGCCGGGCAGCGTGCTTTGATACGGCGGCCGCGCCAGTGCGTCCTTCTCCGCCCAAAGCGCCGCATACGCCGCCGAAAGGGAATCCGTCTGCTCCAAAAGCTCCAAAAACCGCCGCAAGTCGCGAATCGCCTGCGCCTGATAATCCTTCAGCATCATAGCTGCCGCCCCCTAGTAGTAGTAAATCTCCCCGTTTTGAAATGAACTCCCCCCAACGGCTGC
>CAMVIO010000284.1 GCA_947167555.1 uncultured Selenomonadales bacterium | reverse complement strand
GTCACCGCATCCATCAACGGTTGAATGCCAAGGCCATTTTTGGCGCTGCCATGACCGCGCCGCCCGTATGACGCGCGAGGGAGATTGCCGCCGTCCGTGCCGACTCCACCGAGTCCGTCGAGTCGACGCCACGGACGCCGCTGACCTTCTTCCCGCTATCCAGTTCCCAAAGCTCCGCCAACGCAATGATTTCCGACGCGTTGCCGCGAACGATCGTCGGCTTATCCGTACGAAAGCCAAGCAAAAGGCTCGTCCTCAGTCCGCCGACGCCGATTCCCACCGGATCCACGACCCAGGGCTTGCCTTGCTCCGCCAGTGCTTTTGCCGTACGCGGCAAAGTTTCCGCGTAGACGGGGAGCATCGTTCCCATGTTGATGTACATGGCGCCCCCCAAAGCGGCCATCGCCTCGCCCTCATCCGCGAGGTAGACCATCGCCGCCGAGCCGCCCACGGCAAGCTGCGCGTTGGCCACAAGATTGATCGTCACCGTGTTCGTGATGGACGGCGCCATCGGATTTTCCATCCGGACACGGCGCACAGCCTCCCGGATTTCCCGCCGCAAACCTTCTTTCGTCGTCTTTGTAGTCTTTTTCATATTCAGTCTTCCGCCGCCTCCGCATTTTCTTTCCCTTCGCCGAACAGCGCTTTCGCAAAATCCTCGGCGACGAACGGGCGCAAATCGGCGACGCCCTCGCCGACGCCGATCCATTTGATCGGCATATTGAGCTCCGCCTTGATACCGATGACGACGCCGCCCTTCGCCGTGCCGTCCAGCTTCGTCAGCACGACGCCGGTGATTGGCGCAGCCTGCGTGAAGAGCTTCGCCTGGCTGACGGCATTCTGCCCTGTCGTCGCGTCCAGCACCAGCAGTGTCTCATGGGGCGCCCCCGGAATCTCCCGCTGGATGACTCGATTGATTTTTTCGAGTTCCGCCATCAGGTTGGATTTCGTTTGCAAACGCCCCGCCGTGTCCACGAGCAGGATGTCGATATTCCGAGCCTTTGCCGCCTTCACCGCGTCAAAAACCACTGCTGCGGGATCGGAGCCTTCCTCATGACGGATAAACTCCGACTCGCTCCGCTGCGCCCAGACCTCAAGCTGCTCGATAGCGGCGGCACGGAAGGTATCGGCGGCAGCCACCATAACTGATTTCCCGTAGTAATGATAAAACGCGCTGAGCTTGCCTATGGTCGTCGTCTTACCCGCGCCGTTGACGCCGATGACAAGGATGACCGTCGGCCCATTGGCCGCCATGCGCACGCCTGCGCCGCCGGCCTTCAGGATTTCCGTGATGCGGGCCTCCAGGAACGGCTTTAAGTCCTCCGGCGTCTTGATTTCCTTTTTCTTGATGCCCTGCCGCACATCCGCCATCAGCTTGTCCGTCGTCGTAACGCCCACGTCGGCCATGATCATGATTTCCTCCAACTCGTCCAGGAGGTCATCGTCGATATCGGCATAGCCGATAATCGCCTTCTCGATTTTCGCGGTCAAGCTCTCTCGGGTTCGCGTCAAGCCTTTTTTCAGTCGATCAAAAAATCCCATGATACTTCTCTCCACTCTTTCTTACGCCGGAATATCCTCCAGCCTTACGGATATGATCTTCGATACGCCGGCATCCTCCAAGGTGACGCCGTACATGGTATCCGCCGATTCCATCGTCCCCTTGCGGTGCGTAACGACGACGAACTGCGTCTTTTCCGAGAACCGTTTGAGGAACCGCCCGAAATTCGCGATATTCGTCTCGTCCAACGGCGCGTCAATCTCGTCCAGCACCGAGAACGGCGCGGGACGCACCCGCAGGAACGCGAACAGCAGCGCGATGACCGTCAGCGCGCGCTCGCCGCCGGAAAGCACCGAAAGGCTCTGTTGCTTCTTACCGGGAATCTGCACGACAATCTCGACGCCGGATTCGAGGATGTTTTGCTCATCCGTCAGAACGAGTTTCGCGTCCCCGTCCCCGTCCTGCCCGCCGAAAAGCTCGATAAAGATATCGTGGAACGCTTTTTGGATTTCCGTAAACGCCGCCCTGAACGTCTTTGTCATATCCGCGTCCAACGCCTGAATCAATTGCTGGAAATTCTTTTTCGCGTCCTCGACGTCCTTGATCTGCTTTTGGTAAGTTTCGTACTGCCCAGATATTCTTTCGTATTCCTCCACCGCGTTCGGGTTCACTGGACCGAGCGCCACGATGTCGCGGTCCAGCGAGCGGATCCGAGACCGAAGGGCACCGGGAGCCATATCCACGGTTTGTTCCGCCGCTTCTTCCACATTCAGCGAGTAATCCTCTTCCAGCTTTTTCAAGCTTTGCTCGCGCTGGAGCACGATTTTTTCCTTTTCCTTGTCGATTTCATGCAGCCGCTCGCTAAGTTCGGTCTGCCTGCGGCGAGCTTCGCGGATTTTCTCGTCCGTCTCCCGTCCGATTTCCGCGCAGTCGGCCCGTTGCCGTTCCAAAGCCTTGTACGCCTCGTCAATGACCGCGTACGTCTTGAACAACTCTTCTTTTTCCTGCTTGAGAGCGGCGATCTGATCCGCGCCGTCTGTCAGTCCGGCGAGCAGACGCTCCGCCTCTTCCCTGTTCGTTTCCAACTCTTCCCTGAGCTTTCCGATCTCTTTCTCCTTGACGAGAACGGCGGTCCTGCACTGGAACGCTTTGTCGTTCATCGTTTTCAGCACCCGCATCAACCGATCCCGCGTCTGGACGTAATCGTCGGAATCCTGCTGCAAATCGTTGACCGTGGCCTTCGCGTCCTCCATCTTTCGCTGAAGCTCGCCCACATCACCCGCGATGGCGCGTACCTCCTGCACCATCTTCACGCGGTTCGCCTGCGCCTCCGCGAAGGTCGCCGCCGCGTGCTTGACGATTTCCTTCAATTCGGCAATGTGGCTTCCCGCAGTCTCCATCTGCTTCGCCAGCGCGTCCCGCTCGGCCTGAGCCCCGCTCGTCTCGACCCTGACAGTCTCCAATCGTTGCTTTTTTTGCTCCGATTCCTCCCCCATCCGTTTGAGTTCATCGGACGCCACATCGTACTCCCGCCGCGTCGTTTCGATTTTTTCTTTTTTATCCTTCAGGTCACGCCCCAGCGACTCCAGTTCCTCGCGGCGGTTCAGATAGCCCGTCTCGCTGCTCCGCAGGCTGCCGCCGGAAATCGAGCCGCCCGGATACAATAGCTCGCCCGTCAGCGTCACAATCCGAAGCCGATAGCCATGCTTTTTCGCCACGGAAAGCGCATGGTCCATCGTGTCCACCAGAAGCGTCCGGGACAGCAGGAACTCGACGACCTTCCGGTATTCCTCCGCCGCGCCGACCACCTCGTTCATATAGCCGATCACGCCCGGCAAACGGCGTGCCTCTTCTTCCTGCCCGCCGCGCACCGTCAGCGTGGACAGCGGCAGGAACGTCGCGCGCCCCGCTTTTCTGCGTTTCAGATATTCAAT
>CAMVIO010000283.1 GCA_947167555.1 uncultured Selenomonadales bacterium | reverse complement strand
CGCTTTGTTTTTTTCTGCCTGTATGATGCCGTACCCTGCGGATAATAGCAACGGGGTATTTCGATATATTTTCATTATTTTTTCACGCGAAAATATCGGTTATAGCAGGCGGCGGAAGGCAGCCCGAAACAGAAAGGAAAGGCTGTCGGCGGGGCGTTCGGAACCATGCGGGCGGACGGCTTCGCCGCCGCCCGTCCGCATTGCCGGAGAGCCGTCGCCTACTCGCAATCCCAACGCATCTCGTCGTTCGGAAACGCGTCGAGCGCAAGCCCCGAAAGACGCCGAAGTCCGACGAGCGCCTTGCGGGCGTTTCCGTCGGTCGCCTTCCAGTAGTCGGCATCTGGCTCGGCGTCGCCGAGCGCGGCAATCGCCCGGTCGAGGATCGGCGTCGCCTCCCGAAGTTCCATGCCGTGCAGACTTCTGATTCCCCCCTCTCCGATGACGCGGAAGAAGATGGGGGCGTAGTTGTATGTCACGTACAGCCACGCGGATGCCGTTCCGCCAATGGCGTAGGTGCCTCCGGCGATGTCGTGCTTCTTCGGAAGCACGACATCCGTTCCGTCCCTGTGGACGATTCTCATCGAGAAGCCCATTTCAATTCTCCTCCTTGAGTTCCGCGTCAACCTTGACCGACTCGAATTCGAGGTCGCTCACCTTGATGTCCTCGGCCGTGAACCGGTCGCGGACGATCTCCTCGGCCTCGTCCTCGCTGCCGGCCTTCACGTCGAACGCTCCCATGAAGCTCGCGTGAAGATGAACCGTGTAGGTCTGATCGTCTTCGTCGGCATCGGCGTCGCCCACGCACTCGCTGACGCACACGGCGAAGGTGCGTCCGTCCTTTCCGTCCACCCAGACGGTCTGCCCGTCCGTGTCGAACTTCGCGTCCGCACCCTTGAGGGCGTCGGTTATGATTTTCAGTATCTTGTCTTGCATTGTCGTTTTCCTTTTCGGGTCGTTGAAAAAGCCCGCCCTCCACCCGGAGGGCGGGCGGTTTCGGTTAGGCTTCTTCGGTCGCGGTCTTGGCGTTCTTGAGGACGCGGATCTGGAAGGCGAGGTGCCGAAGCTCAAGCGCAATCGCGTCGAGCTCGGCGGGCTTCCAAATCACCGCCTTCTTGTTGGCGGCGAGCCTGTTGACGAGGATGCTCGCCCGCGCACCCTTCTTGGCGAGGGCGTCCTTGATCCTCTCGCGGAGCTTCTGCTGTCCCGCCTTGACCTTGACCATTCTGATCTTCATCGTTTTTTCCTTTCCTTGTTTTCCTTGCGTGGGTCCTACCCGCGCTTTGTTTTTTTCTGACCGTATGATGCCGTACCCTGCGGATAATAGCAACGGGGTATTTCGATATATTTTCATTATTTTTTCATGCGAAAATATCGCTTATAATCAAGGCGGAGAAAAGCGAAACCGATGCCGTCGGCGGGCGTCCCGGAAACGAAAAAAGCCCTCCCCGCGTCGTTCGCGGAGAGGGCGTTTCCCTGCTTTCGCTCCGGCGTTCCCGCCGGTTCAGAATCCAAGTTCCGCGAGGCGGCGGCGAAGCGAAAGCTCGTCCTTGTCGGAAAGTCCAACGGATTGGGATTCATCGTTGTGGGCGCAGACTACGACGTCCCCAACAATGCAATCGTCGTGAACGAGGATTCCCGAAAGCCTCGTCGCCACGACGTTGAAGGACAGCCCGTCGAGCTTTCCCTCCTCGTTGAGGAACATATCGAGGCGCGGGAACCCGACCTCGCCGAGCCACCAGCATTCAAACCAGCCACCGACCGCGTCCTGCAATGCCTCCACAGGAAGGACGCCATCCTTGTCGGTCTCGACCTCCGCGCACTCCCACTCGCCCCTTGCGGGGATTTTCAGAACCTTTGCCTTTGCCATTTTCTGTTCCTTTCGGTTGCATCCCGCCCTCGGCGTTTCCGCCGAGGCGCAGGACGCGGGTACGTCAGTTGAACATCGCGGCGAGGCCCGTGAGGAATCCGTCGGCGGTCTGCGCCGCCGCCAGCGTTCCGGAGAACGCGCCGCGCAACTGAAACACCCCGTTGCGGTTTCCCTCCTTCGCAAGGCGGAACGCCATCGCGTTCACCTCGCGGAGGGTTTCGGACACCTTGCCGACCTTGTCGGCCATCCTGTTGATTTCCTTTTGGGTGATTTCCATCTTCTTGTTCCTTTCGCTTGCGCCCCGCACCCCGGTCTCTCGGCCGGGGCGCGGGACTCGGTTTTCAGTCTTCGTCATCCTCGTCCTCGTCGCGGTCGAGGTCGTCGTCGATGAAGTCCATCCGCGAATCCTCGGCGTTGGGCGTCGTCTCCAGTTCGGGGCGAGCCTTGATGAAGGCGTACATCTCGTCGACGAGGCGGTCGGTGAACTCCGTGTACCTGTCGTCGTTGAGGCATCCGTTCCAGACCTCGGCGGGGAATTCCGAGCCGCGAATCTTCTCAAGGAACCTCGCGGTGCCGTTGCAGGTTTCCTTTCCGTAGCCGACGTTGATCTTGTCGCCGTCGTTGTACCAGCGGTACCAGATGCGGTCGACGGCGCGGATGATTTCGCCCGCCACCGTCTCGGCCTTGCCGGAGGCCGGCATCAGCCGCTCCTCCATCGCCGCCCATTCGTTTTTCTGCTCTTCCGTCATTTTCGTTTTTCCTTTCTTGTTGTTCGCGGCGGACCATCCGCCGCTTTGTTTTTCTGGAACACATGATGCCGTAATACGCCAGGGATAGCAACGGCCCCTCCGAAGATTTATGAAGATTTTTTCAAGGCGGAAAAAGCCGCCGCAGAATGGCGTTCTGCGGCGGCGGCTTCCGCGCCTACTCCATGTCGTTGCAGGAGAGGCCGTTGAGGTGCATCTCGGCATCCGTGTTCGCGTCAAGCTCGACTACGCAAGCCCAGCGGAAACAGGCCTTCAGCTCGTCCTTCCAGTCGCGGATCAGCGTCGGAACCATGCGGCATCCGTCCGAGCCGTCGCTCTTCATGACGGTCTTCGGCTCGTGCGGGGCGCGGCTTATCTCGCGTTCCCTCGCTCCCCGATATGCCCAGCCCGCCCGCCAGAAGATCCGCTTCGCGGGATGCGCCTCAAGGTCGGCGACCACTGCGCCGAAACTTACGGTATTCATTTTCGTTTTCCTTTCTGTGTCCCGGCCTCGGCGAAACCGCCGAGGCGCAGGACACCGCTGTTCATCCAAGCACCACCTTCATCTCCTCCGGAGCGAGCTTGATGCAAATCTTCTCAAGCTCGCCGAAGAGTCCGTCGCCGCCTCTCTTGTGATAGGCGTCGAAGAACTCCGGGCCGAACTCGGAAGCAACGCCCATGATGGCGTCGAAGGCGTCGGCAAGGTGCTGGCGCTCCGTTGCCGTCAGGTTTATTCCGTTTGCTTTAGGCATTTTCGTTTTCCTTTCCTGTTGTTCGCGGCGGACCATCCGCCGCTTTGTTTTTCTGGAACACATGATGCCGT
>CAMVIO010000282.1 GCA_947167555.1 uncultured Selenomonadales bacterium | reverse complement strand
CATTTGCAACATCCTCATCCAAAAGAATTGCATTCAACCAATAATTGCTTTTCGCAAATTCCGACTCGACGAAAAACTTGACGCCCGGAACTCCATCCAACACCTTACGGTACTTTTCTGCAAGACGCCTCTTTTTCTCCACGTACTCCGGCAGCTTTTCCAATTGAGCGCAACCAAGTGCCGCGTTGATATTCGGCATACGGTAGTTATACCCGATACGGTCATGAGCATAGGCCCACCGGTGAGGGATTTTCGCCTGCGTCGTGATATGCTTAGCGAGCTTTCCAAGTCCCTCGTCATTCGTCAGTACTGCACCGCCGCCACCCGTGGTGATGGTCTTGTTCCCATTGAAGCTCATCGCAGAAATCTGCCCGAAATTCCCCGTATGGCGCCCCTTATAGAATGAACCAATGGACTCTGCAACATCTTCAATCAGCACAAGATGATACTTTTCACAAACGGCAATTATTTTGTCCATATCAACGGGATGTCCAAATGTATGCATCGGAACAACTGCACGAATCCGCCGTGCCGTCTTTTTGTTATAGCAACCGTCCGACCGAATCTCACCAATCTCGGCAAGATACGCCTCCAGCGCGTCGGGATCAATCCCCAACGTATCATAAACACTGTCCACGAAATGAGGAACGGCTTGACAATACGTTACCGCATTCGCCGTAGCGATAAACGTCAACGCCGGAACAAGCACCTCGTCATTCGGCTGCACGTCGGATAAAATCAAACAAACGTGAAGAGCCGCCGTACCGTTCACAACAGCTACCGCCCGCTTTACGCCAGTGTACGCCGCTAAATCCCCCTCAAAACGGTCGACAAATTTCCCGACCGAGGACACCCAGCCCGTATCAATGCACTCCTGGACGTATTTGTTTTCGTTGCCGCAAAAAAACGGCTCATGCAGAGGATAGCTCTCTTCCGCAGGCAAAACCTTACGTAACGCATCAAGCAGTTTTTCCGTATTCAAAGACTCTCTCACCATTCTGCCACCCAAATCAAATATTGTAGATATCAGCCTTATACCGCTTCAGATTTTCCGGATTCGTAAACCATTCCGCCGTTTCCCGAAGCCCGCGCTTGAAACCGTTGCATCCCCCGTACTGCGGTTCCCAGCCAAGTAATCTTTTCGCCTTGCTGTTATCTGCCCACAAGCGATTGACCTCACTTTTTCCCGGACGCAAACGCACCTCATCCGTCTCAATCTCAATATCCGCCCCCATGACCTCGGCAATCAACCGAGCCGTATCGCCAATCGATATTTCATAGTTGCTGCCGACATTGACAACCTCGCCCACGGCAGCGTCTGACTCCAATGCCGCAATAAATCCGCGCACAGTATCATTGACATAATTGAAGTCCCTCGTTGGGGTAAGAGCGCCAAGCTTGATTCGCCTCACGCCGTTGGCAATCTGGGTAATGACGGTCGGAATGACCGCTCTTGCCGACTGCCGCGGACCGTAAGTATTGAACGGGCGAAGAACCGCTACGGGAACGCCGAACGAACGATAAAACGACAGGGCAATCTGATCTGCGCCGATCTTACTCGCCGAATACGGCGACTGCCCTTGAAGCGGATGTTCTTCGGTAATCGGTACAAATTGCGCCGTTCCGTACACTTCGCTGGTCGAAGTCTGCACGACCTTCCGTACGCCAAGCTCCCGCGCCGCCTGTACGACATTCAGTGCGCCTTTGACGTTCGTGTCAATATACATATCCGGCGAATGGTAAGAATACGGAATCGCAATCAAGGCCGCCAGATTCAACACGGCGTCGCAGCCTTCCATCGCCGTTTTTACACCGTGCGGATCGCGGACGTCGCCCGCAAAAACGTCCAACTCTTTTTTTATTTCCGTCGGCGATTCGTCCAGCCAGCCCCACGAATTGAAGGAGTTGTAATAGACAAAAGCGCGCACATGATACCCTGCGCGCACCAACGCTTCTGTCAAATACGAACCGATGAAACCGTCGGCGCCGGTAACAAGGACCTTATGAAAAGATTTCATGTATTATCTCCTCGCAAAAGCAAGGCCAACTTCTCCACTGTCTCTGGCACACGATAGCCTCTATATTTTTTCGCTAGTGTTTCACAATATTGATAGACAATTTCCGGAAACACTTCTTTTGAAAGCTTACCCAAAATCACACATTGAACAACATCATCCTCCCCAACCACTGCCTTGTATAAACAGACGGAACTGGAAGAACTTGTCACCAATATATTATTCCCAGTGGGACAGTTCAGGGCAAGCAACTCCCATGGCAAATCATATCGCTGAATCAATGCCACATTTTTCCTTTGAAATTCGTCTATAGCATCCTGCGACGGTCTCGGATGTAGTTTTACCCATACTTTAGTGTCGGACAACTTATTATCCAATACTAAATCGACTACCTGAATCTGTTCAAAAAACTGTCTATCTTCCTTCAAATGGCGTTTATAAGCGTTACAAAACAACAGTTTCGTAATAAAAGATGCCTCTCGTAAATATTTAGGCATTCTGTTGGATACGCTTTGGTCAAAAAAAATAATCGAATTGCGATAATCCTCAATGTCTGACTCATAGAATTGGAATACATAATTCAACAGTTCAATAAATTTTCGGTCTTTTCGTTGAATACGAGGAACCTTAACGAAATTCTTTTTGTACATCATGGCAGAAGGCTCATAAACATAACAAGTATCGACAATCTCTATTTTTTCGAAATTTGGATCGCTATATATCCCCATACCTTCATCCAAAAGGTTAATACGACAACGCCGATTGGTTTCCATCATGCAGTCAACTAAATATGTAGTTAAGGGTTTTGTTCCATAAGTTAATAATTCATCATATTCCTGCAATTTTAAGGCGACAGGATTATCCACCATAGTTTCTATATACGCCCTTGGCCCCAAAATCCATTTCCCGAATTTTGCCTTCAAAAATCTGAATGTATTATTAAGTGCATACAATAATTCAATTTTATGCCCATCGTCCATGATACTCCTGAAATACTTGTGCAGCGTTTTCTCCTCAATAGATGACGGGACATACAATACAGTCCGAAACAAATGTGTATTACGTATCCTCTCCGCCAATTCTTTTTCTTCACCATGATAATTGGCAACAATGATATCGGCGTCATCATTTGGATGCATATGATATTTTATGTTCAGTGCCGTCAGCAACTGGAATTCTGTTGTGCAGCAAAATAAAATTTTTCCACAGGTTGGCAGCTCTTCCATCTTGGAAGGCAATTGCCCCCTTAATGCTTGATTTCGCAAGAATGGAAACGATAAAAGCAATTCAGACGCATCAATGCTAAAGGATGGAACGGTAGCCATGTTGGATATCGAGTCAATCCATTGGTCCCCGATCTCTTCTTTTCCATCCAAACAATAAGTGGCAAATTTATATGTATTATTGTCTTTGCAATATGAGT
>CAMVIO010000281.1 GCA_947167555.1 uncultured Selenomonadales bacterium | reverse complement strand
TGGAAACGCCGTCTGCAAGGCCGCGCACAAAGTCGCGGAGGTCGCGAAGCCCGTGCTGAAACGCGCATGGGAAGGCATAAAGTCCGTAGGCAGAAGCATTGTGAACGGCGTCAAGAGCCTGTTCTCCATTTTCAGCTAAACGACGCGAGGGGGATGCCATGATGCACAGTTTCAACGTCAAACAAGGAACGCTGTGCGCTTTCTGCCGCCATTGGAACGATCCGGGCGGTATAGCGATTTCGCCCTTGAACGCGGCAGGAGGCGCTTGGCAGTACAACGACCAAATATGGAACGTCTGCAAGCGCACCGGCCTAAAAATGCGCTCCGGCATGAGATGCAGACATTACGAGTGCAAGATATAGAATCGTTCGAGACCGAGAACCATTCGACCATTCGTTCAAGACGCTTGGCTCCTGCCAAGCGTCTTTTCTCTCGATAAGGTTTCAAGAATAAGGAGGATTACCATGAAATTCAAGAATATAAACTTAGAGCCTATCGTTTATGATGACGAACACACTGCATTTGAGACCACCCCCGATGATTGGGACCCGTATGAAACCAAGCTGGTGCTTGACGATTACGATTGGATGAATTACAAGCTCACCGCTCATTTGCCCACAAAGGAATACGGAAAAATGCGGGTCAGATTTGAGTATAGCGGCATGGGCAAGTGTACGATGCAAGTTTCAGGGTCAAAAGGATACAAAAAAGACAATGACGTCTTCAAGAACTATGTTCACTATATATGCTATAAGCGTGCTTATGAATTTGATTCGGAATTGTTCCAAAAGCATATCATAAAATTTATGGAAGCGCATATCCGAAATTGGGGCGAAGAATATGCGTTCAGAGGAACAAAAGAAGCCGTAGAATTTTATAACGCTGTCTTGACAGATCCAAATACAACGCTTATTGAGAAAAAGAGCTGGACGAAGAAGTAAGCGAATACTCCCATACCGCAATATTCTCCCCTCGATGCCCAGAATAATTCTCGCACGTTCAATTTCTAAAGGAAAATATTATGATTGGGAAAGGATGATCTGCAATGATTTTGTTTGGACGGTATTAAAAAACAAAATCGTGCGGTGTCTTTACAAACAGGAGGAACGATATGAAAATCCCAAAAAAGCTAAAGCCTATCCTATATGATGAAAAGCTGTCTGCCTTTAATTTAAGCAACAAGCTCGATATATTTGATACAACCCTTGTCCTCGACGACTATGACTGGATGAATTATACCCTTTCATCGCGTATGCCGACCAAAGCCTACGGGGATATAAGAATCGAATTTGAATATTTCGGATTCGGTGTTTCTAACATGAGAGTAGAAACAAAAAAGAAAACATACGTCTATCAATTTGATACAAAATTATTCAAGGAGCATATCGTCAAGTTTCTTCAGAAACATATGCAGCACTGGAAAGATATATATGCGTTCCGCGGCATAGAGGAAGTGGTCAATTTCTATAACGCTGTTCTTGCGTCCCCCAATACAGTATTGCAAAATACCAGCCGTCGGAATACACAGGAACCGACGACGGAGCAGAAAGCCGCTTGGAAGAAACGTATTTCTTGAACAGCGAGTATTGCGCTGTGCGCTAAATTCGCAAATGACCAAGAAAACCTAATCGCCGAAACAATGTTCATTGATTACATTCAAGGAGGTTATACCCATGATTACACTGAAAGAAGCGTTCCGTTACCAATCCTTATTGCAAAAACTCCAGGATTCTTGCTGGGGCATGATGAGCGATTCGGACTTCTACACGAAGAAAACGGAAAAGCATTTGAAAGCCAAAGCATTGCCGGGACAGGAGAATGAAGAAATCGACGTCTCCGAGCCGCGCAATCATACGATGGCTGAAATCATCAAGTTTTGCCGTTATCTGCAAGAGGAAGAGGAAACGCTGGCGCACGCTGTCCATGACGCCAAAGGCAAGATGGAATTTGACTTTGATACGGCGGTAGTCTGCAACAGGTCTCGCCGCCGTTTCGCCGAAATCCTGAAGCGGGCGACGGAGTTTGAGCCGAAACAGACGACACGGCGCGGAGGCGGCACAGGCTATATCCTCGACAAAGACGGCAAACCCTCGACCTTCAATTACGATGTGGAAACGGTTGTAACCATCGACTTCGACCGCAACAAGGCAAAGGAGCAGTCGCAAAAGCTCTTCGCGGCGTCGGAAAAACTGTCGCTGGAGATTGACCGCGCCCTTCTCGCCGAAGTCGTGGACTATCAGTCGAAGTTTGATCCGAACGATTCCATGCAGAACATCCTGGATGATTTTCTCGCCAAGCAAGAATAATCAAAGCGGGACAGCGGATTGCTGTCTTGGCAGGGGAAACGGGCGAATCCAGGTTCAGGCGCAGATGAACTATGAGGCTGCGCGCTTGATGCAGAAATGCGTCCGTCGTATTGCATACGACTTTTTATATGGATCAGGAAGCCCAAAGAGGCTTTGCCAAAAGGCTTCGCGCCGTCGGCTTTCGCGGCCGATACAGCTTCGTCCTGCACAAGTTCCTTCTCCGTAAAGCGTATAATACGACAAGCACACCGACGATTCGCCAAGGCGATTTATAACCGATGCTTCCGTCAATGGAGCGGGGAATGTTATAAATGCCATGCGCTTAAATGTGCGTAAAGAACAATTTTCTCGCTTGGATGCGGCATGGCGTATCCTCGGCCTCGGCTGGGAAAAACCATTGTACCATCCTTGCATAATTGGGAATCGTCCGTTTCTCCTGTCAAGACAGCAATCCGAGAAAGAAACACAAAATTTCCGGCACATTTGGCACAAACGAATATGCTTTGTCATAAAAGCTGACAAGCGATTCCTGTTTTCATAGGGAATCCGCCTGTCAGCTTTTTTTATTGGTATAGCAAATGATAGGGAAACTGTTGAAGCCCCGGCGAAAGCGCTTGCGCTTTCGCCGGGGCCGCTGTATTATTCGCAAGAACATTCGCCTGCGGTCACACCGCGAGAGATTCCCGGCAGAGTAAAGGGGGAGCCTTAGGGTTGCCGTCCCCAAGAAGCCGGGAATCTCTCGCGTCGCGACACGCAGGCTCATGTGATTGGTGTTTTAGTAGTCGTTCCCGCAATCAATCCGCTGGTATGGGTTATCCAAGGTTTTCGCCAAAATCCTATTGTCGGGTGTGCAGCAAGATTCCAACGGAATCGGATTGATGCCCGCTTTCCGTATCTTATGAAGCAGAAGCGGAAATTGCTGTCTTGACGACTCCGAAAGCATATCCTTCACATCGTTCAGATTGGCCTGGGGATGATCGCGGAAAAGTTGAATGATTTGGCTGCAAAGGCTTAAAGTCCGGTTCTCATATTTCCGGCTTAACCTGTCCTTGCAATCCTCGTAAAAATAGAACGGCGTCTTCCCTATGACGGATTTCACACGTTTTTTGAGTTCCTTCGCGGCAATCTCCGCGCTCCACAAA
>CAMVIO010000280.1 GCA_947167555.1 uncultured Selenomonadales bacterium | reverse complement strand
CCGCGCCGCTTCGGCGCTTTCTCCGTGAAGCAGACGAAGGCGAAGGCGCAGACGTAGACCACTGCCAGCGCCCCAAGAGCGAAAGCGATCAATCGCGGGCGGAAGGTGGTCGCGATATTTGTCGTATAGAGATTGTAGAACATCATGATCGAGAAGAAGACGCGAAACACCATCCGGTTCACGCGTTTCAGCTCCGCCGCGTTCAGGAGGTCGAAAACCTTGACCAGGACGCCGATGAACATCAGGCAGAACATCGGGACGACGGCCTGGAACGCGACGACGAGATTGGAAAAGTCAATAGGCATGAAGGGTCATTCTTTCTCTAGCTAGTTATTTCTGTATTATAGGCGGTTTTTGGAAAAACCGCAATGCAACAGAGAAAAATTAGCGACTTTCAGCTTTACGTCGTTTTCGTCTGGTATAATTCAAACGAGGTGATACGATGGCAACACAATCGAAGCGCCATGCGGTAGTAAACACAGCGCTTTGCGTCGCCTGCGGCGCGTGCATGGAGGTCTGTCCCCGGGGTGCGATCGTGGTCTGGAAAGGAACATATTCCGTGGTGGATGACGCCCTTTGCATCGGCTGCGGCCTCTGCGCGAAGGAATGCCCCGCCTCCGTCATCAGAATCGAGGCGCGGCCATGAAAAAATCGCATTGGTATAATTATCTTTGGATCTGGTCCGTGGTTTACTTCACGATGGGATTCTTCCATATCCTGTTCGCGTGGCTGGGATTGATCAGCTTCTTCCTGCCTCTGGTTTTCGCCGTGGGCTTCGGAAACAAGGGCTTTTGCAACCGCTATTGCGACCGGGGCCAGCTCCTGCGCGCGCTGGGCAACCAGAAAGGATTCTCGCGCCGGAAGGACGTGCCGGACTGGATGAGAAGCAAGGCGTTCCGCTACGGTTTCCTCGCGTTCTTCATGGCGATGTTCATGAATATGCTCTATATGACGTATAGGGTTTATGTGGGGACGGAGGAGATTCAAGAGACCGTTACACTGTTCTGGTCGATTCCCGTGCCGTGGGGCTTTGCCTACGCGGGCGGCGCAGAGCCGTGGGTCGCGCAGTTCGCTTTCGGGTTCTACAGCATGATGCTGACCTCGGCGATTCTCGGTATCCTGACCATGCTACTTTACAAGCCGCGTTCCTGGTGCGTCTATTGCCCGATGGGCACGATGACGCAGCTCATCTGCAAGATGAAAGCGGGGGAAAAAGAAGATGCTCCTCTATGAGGGAATCGCTTTGTTGATGCTCAAGCTATGAATTTATGGTATAATTGTATAAAGCGGAAGAAATGCGGAAAGGAATGCCTGCAATGCCGGTTATATCTATGTTTTATGGAATCAAAATTTATATTTACGTGGAAAGAGGCGGAAAGCATAACGTGCCGCATATTCACGCTTTTTACGGTGAGGACGCAATTTCAGTTGACTTTGACGGGAATGTTCTGGACGGTAGCTTGCCGCGAAAAAAGCAAGCAATGGTTATCGCATGGGTGATGATGCACGAAGAGGAGCTGAAAGCGAACTATGAGCTGATGCTCGATGGTCAAACGCCATTTCGAATTGAGCCGTTGAAATGAGGAGGGGTTCTTATGATTCGTCCGATAGCTGTCAAGCCGACTGAGGATTACAAGCTGCTCCTGATTTTCTCCACAGGGGAGAAGAAATTGTTTGATGTGCGGCCTTACCTCGATATGCCTTTCTTTTCAAAGTTGAAGGATAAAGAGAGTTTTAATCAGGTTTTTGTGAACGACTATACGGTGGAATGGAAGAACGGTTGCGATATTGCGCCGCATGAACTATATGACGACAGCGTTTCTTATGACGGCGTCGGATAGTGGGAGGCGCATATTACAAGGGGCTTTTGCCTTGGCGATTTTCGCTTTGGCAAAAGCTTTTTTCATGGCAGGAATTTTTCGTTTTGCGGCGAAATATATAAAATATATGTAGGACATTGTTTATGAAATTGTACGACGGGAGGCTGCTATGATGAAATGCAGGAAAGTCCTGGCGGGCGCCCTGGCGGTTGCCGCCTGCTTTTTCGGCGGAGTGGCGGATGCGGCGCTGCCGGAGGAGCAGATCGACTTCATCCTCAATTTGCCCGTGGCTCACGGCGACGATCTGGAAATGCGAATGCGCGAGAACGGAAATTTCGCGGTTACGGATCTCGACGGGAACGGGCGATTGGAGCTGCTGTTCCTGCAGGAAATGAGAAACGGCGTGCCGGAAGGACTGGAGCCGGAGAACGAGCATGTGCGCTCGGCATGGGAGTGCATCGCGGCTATCCCGGTGTCGAGAAAGCTTTACGCTTATGAAGTCAGCGCAAACGGCAAGCGGCTCGATCCCGTCGCCATCGTTTTTACCGACGACGAGATCGACCCGGATCTCCGTTATCCGAGGGGAGCTTATCGCGATACGAAGCGCGGTATCACTTATTACGACGTCGCCACGCTGACCCGCGTCCACGAAAGCAGCTATCGCGTCTCGATTCAATCCGTTTCCCTGCAGAACGGAGGGCTGCAGATCCAGACGCTGGCTTCGGAGTATGGGAATTACGGGATTTATCAAGAGCAGGGAACGCCGGAGGCCGTTTTCGAGTATGCCGTGGACCGATATGGGAACAAGCTGGAACAACCTGCCGTCGAGAGTATTGCATCGGATTACGCGGCGGGCTGCGAGGAGCGTTTTAACGCGCGTATCGGCTGGCGTTCGATGCAGACGCTGAGGGAGGCGAAATTGCAGCCGGACGGCATGAAAACGCTGATGCTCGCATCATGGCACGACTTCTCGCTGGAACCGAAAGAGAAGAAATAAGCAGGAAGCGTCGCTCTTTGCAGCGAAGTATAATAAATTATTTTTAGGAAACGATGAATAAGTCAAGTTTGTTCAGCGTTTCCTTATAAGGGGGAAAATGAGATGGACGAGAACAAGGCACTGGAGGAAATGAAACGGCTCAAGGGAACACAGACGGAGAAGAATCTCGCGGCGGCTTTCGCCGGGGAATCGCAGGCGCACGTCAAGTACACGTTCTTTGCCCGCCAGGCGGAAAAGGACCCGAAGATGTCGCGGCAGATCGCCGACGTGCTGGATGAGACGGCGGCGCAGGAGCGCGCCCACGCGAAAATCTGGTTTTGGCTCCTCGGCGGGCTGACAAAGCCGACAGCCGAGCATCTGAAAATGGCGGCGGAAGGCGAGAACGAGGAATGGACCAGCATGTACCCAGAGTTCGCGAAAAAGGCGAAGGAGGAAGGCTTCGAGCAGATCGCCTATCTCTTCGAGCGCGTCGCCGAGATCGAGAAGCGCCACGAAAAGCAGTATCGCCTGATGCTTGCCAACGTCGAGAACGAGAAGCTCTTCAAGCGCGGCGAGAAGAAGCTTTGGATGTGCGCGAACTGCGGCTTTATCGCCGAGTCCGTCGAGGCCCCGCAGGAGTGTCCGGTCTGCGGCCATCCGCAGT